>CAMTWW010000055.1:0-5483 GCA_947085555.1 uncultured Elusimicrobia bacterium
AGTGTATCTTCTTATGATATTTTTCTGTTCGCTCATGATGCGATTATTCTACTAATTTAGAGCGCTTTATAGATTTCCATCGGCGCGGCCTTGCCTTTCAGGGCGGCGCTGCCCAGCGACTCGAATTTGAGCGCATCGCCGAGAGAAGCGCGCGCTTGTTCAAGCGCCGGTCCGCTGACCAGGATATCCGTGTCGAAGTCCCTGGTCCTGGACTCCAGCCGGGAGGCGATATTCACCGTGTCCCCGATAAAAGTGTACTCCAGCCTGAAGGCCGTGCCGACATTCCCGCCCACAAGCTTCCCGGCGTGTATTCCTATGCCGAAATCCACTCTGCCGGGCGCTATCCCTGAAGCGTTGAACTCGGCCAGTGCTTTGCGCATCCCGAGCGCCGCCCGGACGGCGTCCGCGGCATAGTCGTCGGAGCCCAGCAGCGGGGTGTAAATGGCCATCACGGCGTCGCCCATGAACTTGTTTATCACCCCTTTATTGGCGGTTATCGGCGGGGTTATAAAGTGGAAGTAGCTGTTGAGGAAATCCACCAGTTTCGAAGCGGAAAGCTTTTCGCTCAACGTGGTGAAATTCCGGATGTCGCAGAACATGACAGCGGCCTCCATGTCCTCGCCGCCCAGGTTCACCTTCTTGTTCTTTATAAGTTCCCTGGCTATCTCTATGGACAGGTATTTGCCGAAGGTATCCTGAAGCTCCTCCCGCTCCTTGAGGCCGTCCACCATCTCGTTAAAACCGGCTTTGAGGTGTGCCACCTCGTCGGAGAAATAGATGCGGGTCTTGCCGTAATCTCCGGACGCTACTCCCTTCATCCTCCTGATTAACCCATCAAGCGGTTGCTGTATGCCGTAGAAAACAGCGCTCAGCCCGACCACAAGAGTAATGGCACATATGCCGGCGAGATTAATGAAGTTCTCCGTCCATAGCAGCGCGGGGTAACCCAGCTTGAGCGCGGCTACGGCCATACCGAAGGGAAACAGGGCGCAAGAGAAAATAAGCATGCCTATCTTCAGGGAAAGGGGCAGCGAAAAACCGGGCCGGATGGTGTAAAGGGTTTCTTTTTCGTAAAGCAGGCCCATTATCCCCCTGCTCCTGGCCCTCACCCAGTCAATCGCGATGGGCAGAATAAACAGCTTCGCTATAAAAGCCGTAGCAACAGCCGGGATAATCCCGCGCTGCACATCTCCATCCAGCATGAGGATCAAAAACAACTGTGCCAGGCTAACTACCAGCAGGAGCAGGCCTGCGTCGCGATAGACACTATTCACCCTCCCGCGTATTTTTTCCTTCAGGGCGGGGGTGGGCGCTTTATTATAGAGGATGGCCGGGCGCATCCATAAATAAACCAGCAGGAACATCAGGCCCGTGCTTAAACCGGCCCCGGTCGACAGGTCTTTAACCGCTTGTGCACCTCTGCCCGCTCCGGCAAAGGAAGAAAGAAACATCAGCGCGAAATTTTCACCGACCACATTAAGCCAGTAGGGTATAATGAAAAAGGCGAAGATTTCACCGAGCCTTTTTTTATTTGCAGTATCAAGCATTTTTTCAGACATAACACCTTGCAGCGCATTGTATTAAGGACAGGTATATTATCGCATTTACTACGGGCAGCCTCCCGGCGCTCAAGGCCGGCATAATCCTCCGGCGTATCGAAGTCGCGGATTATTTCAGGGTCGGAGACTTCCAGGTCGGCTATTTTTACCAGCGGATTATGGGTCACCCAGTGCAGACCCTTTTCGAGAGGTCCTTCGAAGCACAGGCCTTTGTATTGAGCCGGGATAATTATCGGGTGCCCGCGCTTCAGTTTGGAGTCGGAGACCCTGATGGTACGGGGGATTACTATGGACTCTTTGCGGTAAGACCAGTACTCGATTATTTTTTTATACGTATCGGGGAGCACGGTAGGCTGGTCAGCCAGGCAGACCATGAAGGCTTCGGTATATTCCGAAGCTAACCCGAGCCCGGCGCGCAGCGAGGAAAGCTGGCCGTTCTCCGGCTTAAGGTTAACGGTCACTTTCTCGCCGCCCGGAGTCCAGGCGGACAGGATCTCTTTTGAAGCCCGCCCGATCACTACCACCCTGTCTTCCACCCCCGCCCCCCGCAGCGAGGCGCAGACATGTTCGATAAACGGCTTGTCCCGCCATTGGAGAAGGGCTTTAGGCCGCCCCATCCGTGAAGAATCTCCCGCCGCAAGAATAATCGCCGTAAGCATTTAATCCCCGAAAGAGATCCCCAGGTCGCGGGCCGTGGCTATAGTGTCGCAGTCCAGAGGAACCACCTTCATGCGGCTGGTGGCCTCTTTGAGCGGCACATAGCGCACCTTCGGCGGGTCGAGCGCCACCATCACGCCGGAATAGCCCTCCTCGAGCGCGCGCACGGCCGCCGCTCCGAAGCGCAGCGAGATAAGCCGATCGAAGGTTGTGGGACTGCCTCCGCGCAGCAGATGCCCCAGCACCACGGTGCGACATTCCTTTCCTATGAGCGGCTCCAGCTCTTTAGCCAGGCGCTCTCCGGCGCCGCCCAGCTTCTCCGCGCGGCCCAGCTCTTTGCTTACAACTGAAACCGCGCCACCTTTCGGCTTGGCGCCCTCGGCCACCACAACGATAGCGTAATGCTTTCCGCGCTTCGGCCTTTCTTTTAGAGCCGCGGCGACTTTGTTTATATCATAAGGTATTTCCGGTATCAGAATGACGTCGGCATTGCCGGAAACCCCGGCGTTCAGGGCTATCCACCCGGCGTAGCGGCCCATCACTTCCACCACCATGACGCGGCGGTGCGCCTCGGCCGTGGAATGAAGGCGGTCCAGGCAGTCGGTGGCGAAGGAGACGGCGGTGTCGAAGCCGAAGGTTACAACTGTCTTGTCCAGGTCATTGTCTATCGTCTTGGGCACTCCGATAGCGCGGATACCTTTTTCAGCCAGCACATTGGCGATGCCCAGCGAGCCGTCGCCGCCCAGCGCCACCAGCGCGTCTATCCCGTTCTTCCTGAAAGCGGCTACCAGTTCGTCGCTGCGGTCCTTCTCGTACATTTTTCCGTCAGGACCCATGGTGGGATATCTAACAGGGTTGCCTTTGTTGGTGGTACCGAGTATGGTGCCGCCCAGGTGGGTTATCCCGCGTACGCTGCGGCGGGTCAGCGGAATCAGCCCGCCTTCGGGATAATCCCCCGGCAGCAGCAGCCCGTTATAGCCGTCGCGTATGCCGACACATTCATAGCCCTTGTTAAGGGCCGTGACCACCACCGCCCTTATGACGGCGTTAAGTCCCGGCGCGTCCCCACCGCCTGTATTGATAGCTATTTTCCTGATCTTTGTCTTGTTTTTGGCCATTTTTAAAGAAACCCCTTTATAGTTATACTCAGTTAAATAATACAAAAAGTATGCGTGTTTTTCTGATAGTTCGGGAAGGAAATCAATTTGCGGCCGCTTGCTTTTGACTGGGCGGCCGATATATCACATAATATGTCTGATGTCATGCCAACCGGCCTGGCTCCTTTTCACAGCAGGAGGACTTTCATGAGAAACAGATTGTCAGTGTTAATATTCGCGGCCATTTTATTCCCGGTCTGCGCGTTCAGCGCCGCCAGTCCGGCGCTGCCGTCCGGAATCTCCAAAGGCGCTTCGGTGGAAGGCATAGACGAATACCTGCTCTCCAACGGCCTGAAGGTCCTGCTCTTCCCGGACCAGACCAAGCCGACCATCACGGTCAACATCACCTATCTGGTCGGCTCCAGGCATGAGAACTACGGCGAGACCGGCATGGCCCACCTGCTCGAACATCTGCTGTTCAAAGGGACCCCCAAACACCCCAATATACCACAGGAGCTCACCGCCCACGGCGCTTCCCCTAACGCCACCACCTCCTATGACCGCACCAATTACTTCGAGACTTTCTCCGCCACTGACGAGAACCTGGACTGGGCGCTGGACCTGGAAGCCGACAGGATGGTGAACAGTTTCATCGCGAAAAAAGACCTCGACTCTGAAATGACCGTGGTCCGCAATGAATTCGAATCCGGCGAGAACAACCCCCAGGGGATCCTGATGCAGCGGGTGATGTCCACGGCTTTCCTGTGGCATAATTACGGCAAAACCATCATCGGCGCGCGCTCGGATATAGAGAACGTGCCAATAGAGCGACTGCAGGCTTTCTACCGCAAATGGTACCGGCCCGACAATGCCGCCCTCGTGGTAGCGGGCGCCTTCGACCCGGCCAAAACCCTGGCCCTCATAAGCAAAAAGTTCGGCGGCATCAAGAAGCCCGCGGCGAAGATGCAGAAAACCTATACCCAGGACCCCGTCCAGGACGGAGAGCGCCTGGTCACGCTGCGGCGCGTCGGTGAAACGCAGGAAGTAATGATCGCCTACCATGTCCCGGCCGACTCGCACCCGGACAGCGCCACCCTTGATATCCTGGCCTATATACTCGGCGACACGCCTTCGGGCCGCCTCTACAAGGCCCTTGTGGACACCAAAAAGGCCGCCTCGGCCTACGCCTTCAACTATTCGCTGCGGGAAGCGGGGCTGATGCTCTTCGGCGCTACGGTGCGCAAGGAGAACTCCCTGGAAGAAGCCCGCGATATAACGCTTAAGATCCCGGAAGAAGCCGGCGCCGGAGAATTCGGCGCCGAAGACGTGGAAAGGGCGCGCACCGCCCTGCTTAAAAGCGTGGAGCTCACGCTGAAGTCCTCCGAGCGCGTGGGCATGCGCCTGTCCGAGTCGATGGCGGCCGGCGACTGGCGGCTTTTCTTTATTTACCGTGACCGCCTCAAGGCCGTGACCGCCGCCGACGTAAAGCGCGTGGCCGCGCTGTACCTGAAGCCGAGCAACCGCACCATGGGCCTGTTCTACCCCACCGAGAAGCCGGACCGGGCCGAGGTGCCCCCCCCGCCGGACGTGCAGGCGCTGGTTAAGGACTATAAAGGCGGGGAAGCGCTGGCCGCCGGCGAGGTTTTCGACCCCTCTCCGGAGAACATAGACAAGCGCACTATACGCGCCTCGCTCAAGAACGGGCTCAAGCTGGCGCTGCTGCCCAAAAAGACCCGCGGCGCCGCCGTGCAGGTCCGCATGACGCTGAAGATGGGCTCCGAGGAAAGCCTGAAGGGGCAGGCCACGGCCAGGGACTTCACGGGCGCCATGCTTATGCGCGGCACGCTCAAGCATACCCGCCAGCAGATCAGCGACGAATTCGACCGCCTGAAGACCCGCGCGTCCATAGGCAGCGGCTACGTCACGCTGGAAACCGATAAAGCCAACCTGGCCGCCGCGCTGCGGCTGGCAGCCGAAGTCCTGCGCGAACCCTCCTTCCCCGAGAACGAATTCTCCACGCTGAAACAGGAGATGCTGGCCTCGCTGGACGAACAGAAGAGCCAGCCTGAGTCCGTAGCCGATACCGCTTTCGAGCGGCACTTGAACCCGTTCCCGTCCGAGGATGTGCGCTACACCCCGACCCTGGAAGAGCAGATCGAAAGGGCGAAGG
>CAMTWW010000056.1:0-1453 GCA_947085555.1 uncultured Elusimicrobia bacterium
GCGTGACTGGAGTTCAGACGTGTGCTCTTCCGATCTAAAGCGAAAAGCAGTATGAAAAAGATTTCCAGGATTTTGTGAATTTAATGAACAGGCATGAAGTGGATTATTTAATCGTGGGGGGGTATGCGGTAATTTTTCGGACCGCAAAGATTTAAAACGCTTAACCCGGAAAGCGACCGATTTATGAAGATGAACCGCACTTTGGCTTACGGCCTGGCCTGCCTGCATTATCTGGGGCAGAACAATGGCGCCGGCTGGAACCCGGTGGGGAATATTTCAAAGTTCCAGGGCCTGCCCCCGGCGTACTGCAACAAAGTGCTGCAGGCGCTGGTCCACGCCGGGTTCGTGGAATCGCAGAAGGGAAAAGGCTACCGCCTGACCAAAGAGCTGGATGATATCAGCGTCTGGGAACTGATGGAGTCTTTCACTTTCAACGGGGCGCCCAGGGCCGACAGGAAACAAATTTCCATAAAGCTGTACGAAACTCTGCGCGAGGAAGTTAACCACTGGCTGGTGGGCCTCAGCGTGCAGGATATCATCGAGATGATGAAGGAAGAGGAAAGGCGGAAGGAAGAGGAAAAGAAAAAAAGCGCTAAACCACAGACCAGCGGCGGCGGCGCGGCGGAAGAATAAACTTACTTAGGGGAAATTTTATGAAGAAAATTATAAATTATGCGTTCATGGTCCTAATGCTCGGCTCGGGAGCCGCCTCGGCGGCCGTGCCGGGCTTTATAAACTTCCAGGGCAGATTGCTTGACTCTAACAAGCTGCCGCGGAACGGGTCCTTCGCGATGACCTTCAAGATCTGCGACTCCCTGGCCGGCGCCTGCGCCCCCGCCTGCGCGGTAGGCAATCCCTGTCTCTGGACCGAGGACCAGAATATCACGGTGAGCAATGGCGTGTTCGCCGCTAAACTGGGCGCGGTGACGCCTATTGGCTCGGACGTCTTCTCCGCCGCTGCGCGCTACCTGGATATAACCGTGGCAGGTGAGACTCTGACTCCCCGCGAGCAGCTTGTGGCCGGGCCCTTCAGCTTCAAGGCCGCGGTTGCGGATGGCCTGGCGAATAATGACGGTTCGGCGCTGTTAAGGATTTCTTCGGTGGCCCTTGCGGGTTTTTACAGCGACAATTCCGTGCGCTCCAGGCTTGGTTTGGGGATAGGCGTCAATGTGCAGGCCTATGACGCGGATCTGACCACCTATGGGGGCATCAGCCCGTCGGCGAATATCCAGTCTTTGCTTGGCTCCGCGGATTACGCGGCGGCGCGGACCAACCTGGGGCTGGGGATAGGCGTCAATGTGCAGGCCTATGACGCGGACCTGACCACCTATGGCGGCATCACGCCCTCGGCTAATATCCAGTCTTTGCTTGGCTCCGCGGATTACGCGGCGGCGCGGACCAACCTGGGGCTGGGGATAGGCGTCAATGTGCAGGCCTATGACGCGGACCTGAC
>CAMTWW010000057.1:0-9707 GCA_947085555.1 uncultured Elusimicrobia bacterium
CTTTATCAACTAGTCAACTGCTGTTTCCCACTTTATCAACTAGTCAACTGCTGTTTCCCACTTTATCAACTAGTCAACTGCTGTTTCCCACTTTATCAACTAGTCAACTGCTGTTTCCCCCACTCTATCAACTGCTGTTTATTTCTTGGCGGCTTCGTGGCCCTTCCGGCCGGGGAGCTTGACGCCTTTGGGGCGCTTCGTTCCGTAGCAGGAGCGGCTCTGGAGCCTACCTTCCACGCCGGACGCGTCGAGCGCGCCGCGGATGATGTGGTAGCGCACGCCGGGCAGGTCCTTCACGCGGCCTCCGCGCACCATCACTATGGAGTGTTCCTGGAGGTTATGGCCGACGCCGGGGATATAGGCGGTGACCTCGTGCTTGGAAGTGAGCTTCACGCGGGCCACTTTGCGCAGCGCCGAGTTGGGCTTCTTGGGGGTAGTGGTATATACCCTGGTGCAGACGCCGCGGCGCTGCGGGCAGGACATAAGGGCGGGAGCCTTGCTGGACTTATTCAGGGTATCCCGGCCGTGTCTGATGAGCTGGTTGATTGTTGACATAATTCCTTTAGCCTTCAGCCTTCTCTTTCGCCGCTTTGGCCTGCCTGGCCTCTTCGGCGTCTTCTTCTTCGGTGATAAGCTTGCGGGTGGCAAAACCGCTGCCCGCGGGCACCAAATGTCCTATTATAACATTTTCCTTGAGGCCTTTCAAATTATCAACCTTGTTGGTGGTAGCCGCATCGGTAAGCACGCGGGTGGTCTCCTGGAAGCTGGCGGCCGAGATGAACGACTCCGAGGCCAGTGAGGCCTTGGAAATACCCAGCAGGACGGGTTCGCCCTGGGCGGCGTCGTGTCCGCTGGCGGCCGCTTCCTGGTTTTCCGCCTTGAAACCGGCCTTGTGGACTATCTCGCCCTTAAGCAGGGAGGTTCCGCCCGGCTCGGTCACCTTGATGTTGGATAACATCTGGCGGACGATGATCTCTATGTACTTGTCGTTTATGTTCACGCCCTGCAGCCTGTAGACTTCCTGGATGGCGTCCACGATGTAGTTCTGCACTTCCTTCACGCCCTTGACGGACAGGAGGTCGTGCATATCCACGGCGCCGTCGGTGAGCGCCTCGCCCACGGCCACGCGGTCGCCTTCGTAGACGACCAGATGCTTGCCGTAAGGTATGGAGTTGGCTTCCACCTGGCCGGTCTCCTCGTTCTTCACGGAGACCTCCACTAGGCCCTTGGCGGTGGTCCCGAGGGACACCAGGCCTTCGATCTTGGTGATGATGGCGGCGTTCTTGGGCCTGCGCACTTCGAAGAGCTCGGCCACGCGGGGCAGACCGCCCGTGATGTCCTTGGTCTTGGCGGTGTCGCGGTGGATCTTGGCCACGATGTCGCCCTTCTTCACGTCCTCGTTCTGCTCGACGCTGATGATGGTGTCGGTGGGCAGGGTATGCGAGCCGACCACCTGGCCGCCGTGCTCGATGACGATGCGCGGGTTGCGCTTCGTGCCGCGGTGCTCGATGATCTTGCGCTCGATGATGCCGGTGACTTTGTTGCGCTCCTCGTGGAGCGTGACGCCTTCCTTGATGTCGAGGTACCTGGCCTTGCCGTCGCGCTCGGTGATGATGGGGACGGTATGCGGGTCCCACTCGGCTATCAGGTCCCCCGCGCCCAGGGCGGCCTTGTCCGGGATGTGGATGCGCGCGCCGTAGCTGATCTTCAGGTCTTCCGGCGGGAATTTCCTGGCGTCCTTGTACTTGATGGTGATGATGGCGCCGCGGGAGACCACGATGATGTGGCCGTCGCGGTTCTTCACCGTCTTTACGTCCCTGAACTCCGCCTTGCCTTCGGCTTTCGCCTTGGACTCGGACTTCTCCAGCACGCGGGACGCGGTACCGCCGATATGGAACGTCCGCAGGGTCAGCTGGGTGCCGGGTTCGCCGATGGACTGGGCGGCGATGATGCCGACCGCTTCGCCGGTCTCCACTTTGTAGCCGGTGGCCAGGTTCTGCCCGTAGCAGGTGGCGCAGATGCCGGTCTCGGCCTCGCAGGTGAGCACGGAGCGGGTGAACACGCTTTCGATCTTGGCTTTCTCGATCTCCCTGGCCTGCACGGGGGTGACCAGTTCGCCGCGCTTGACTATGGTCCTGGCTTTGCCTTCGGCGTCGGTGAACTTCACGTCTTCGAGGACCACGCGGCCGGTGATGCGGTCGGTAAGGGGCTCGATGACTTCGTCGCCGCTGACGAGGGCTTTCAGTTCCACGCCGTTGATGGTGCCGCAGTCCTGCGTGGTGATGACCACGTTATGGGCCACGTCCACCAGGCGGCGGGTGAGGTAGCCGGCGTCGGCCGTTTTCAGCGCGGTGTCGGAGAGACCTTTGCGTCCGCCGTGCGTAGAGATGAAGTACTCAAGTACGGTCAGGCCTTCGCGGAAGTTGGACAGGATCGGGTTTTCGATAATTTCGCCCACGCCGCCGGTCAGCTTCTTCTGGGGCTTGGCCATCAGACCGCGCATGCCGGCCAGCTGCTTTACCTGCTGGCGGGAACCGCGGGCGCCGGAGTCGGCCATCATGAAGATGGCGTTGAAGCGGGGTTCGTCCGCGCTGTAAACCCTCTTCTCCTGCTTCTGCATCTCGTCGAACATCATGTCGGCGACCTTATCGCTGACATGCGTCCAGATGTCGATGATCTTGTTGTAGCGCTCGTTCTCGGTGATGATGCCGTCCTTGGCCTGGCCTTCGATGTCGCGCACCTGCTTCTGGGCGCTGGTGATCAGGCCGGCTTTCTTTTCCGGGACGCTCATGTCTGCTATGGAAATACTGATGCCGGAGAGGGTGCAGTAATGGAAGCCCAGGTTCATCAGGCGGTCCAGCAGCAGCACGGTTTCGTGATGGCCCACTTCGGGGTTCTTATAGCATTCGTCTACGAGGCTGGACAGGTCTTTCTTGCTTATCGCCTTGTTGTAGCGCTTCCAGTCCAGCTTCGCCGGGAGGCTGTCGAAGAAGATCAGGCGGCCGACAGTGACATAGTCCTTCCAGTCGGCGGGTTTCTTCCAGGCCCTGGCTTCCTTGTCGAAGTCGTCGGATTCCTGGGTGGTGTCGTTCATGCCGCGCACCTTGATCTTGGCGTGCAGGTCCACGACGCCGTGCTGGTTGGCTGTGAGGGCTTCTTCCTTGTCGTTGTAGAACTTGCCTTCGCCGGGCTCGCCCGGCTTTATCTTGGTGATATAGTTGATGCCCAGCACCATGTCGTGAGAGGGGTTGGCTATCGGGCGGCCGGAGGCCGGCGACAGGATATTGTTGGTGGCCATCATCAGCATGCGCGCTTCCATCTGCGCTTCCTGCGAGATAGGGACGTGCACGGCCATCTGGTCGCCGTCGAAGTCGGCGTTGAAGGCGGCGCAGGTCAGCGGGTGCAGCTGGATGGCGAGACCCTCGATGAGGACGGGCTCGAAAGCCTGGATGCCGAGGCGGTGCAGCGTGGGCGCGCGGTTGAGCATCACGGGATGCTTCCTGGTGACGCGCTCCAGGATGTCCCAGATCTCGTTGTCGGCGTGCTCCATCTTCTTCTTGGCGACCTTGAGTGTGATGTTCTCTTTCTTGATCAGCTCGGCGAGCACGAAGGGCTTGAACAGCTCCAGCGCCATTTCCTTGGGCAGGCCGCACTGGTTCAGCTTCAGGTGGGGGCCGACCACGATGACGGAGCGGCCGGAATAGTCCACGCGCTTGCCCAGCAGGTTCTGGCGGAAGCGGCCCTGCTTACCCTTAAGGATGTCAGAGATGGACTTGAGCGGGCGGTTGGCCGCTCCCAAGACCACTTTACCGCGGGCGCCGTTCTCTATGAGGGCGTCCACAGCTTCCTGCAGGAGGCGCTTTTCATTATAGATCATGACCTGCGGGGCGCGCAGGGCTTCTATGTGCTTGAGGCGGTTGTTGCGGTTGATGATCCTTCTGTAAAGGTCGTTCAGGTCGGAGGTGGCGAAGCGGCCGCCTTCCAGGGGCACGAGGGGGCGCAGGTCCGGCGGCAGCACGGGCAGCACGGTCATGATCATCCACTCGGGGCGGTTGTTGCTGGCCTGAAAACCCTCGAGTATCTTGAGGCGCTTGATAGCCTTGGAGCGGTCGGCATCGTTCTTTATCGCGGCCAGCTCTTTCTGCAGGCGGTCTATCTCCACCTTCATGTCGATGTTCTCGAGCAGGTGCTGGATGGCGTTGGCGCCGATGCCGACCTTGATCTTGGAATACTTCTTCTTGACTTCGTTGAGCTGGGTCTCGGTGAACACTTCGCCGCGCCTGTACTCGATGCGGCCGGTCACGGGGTCCTTGGTGTCGTCGAGCACGACATAGGCCGCGTAATAGACCACCTTCTCCAAATCGGTGGGGCGCATGTCCAGAATTATGCCGATGCGGGACGGGGACTTCCTGAGGAACCAGATATGGGCGACGGGGCAGGCCAGGTCGATGTGCCCCATGCGCTCGCGGCGCACCTTGGCCTCGGTCACTTCCACGCCGCAGCGGTCGCAGACCACGCCCTTGAACTTCACCCAGCGGTACTTGCCGCAGGCGCACTCGTAATCTTTGGAGGGCCCGAAGATCCTTTCGCACAGCAGGCCGTCGCGCTCGGGCTTGAGGGTCCTGTAATTGATGGTCTCGGGTTTCTTCACTTCGCCGAAAGACCAGGCGCGGATCTTATTGGGGCTGGCCAGCCCTATCTTGATGCCGTTAAAGGCGCCGTAATTCAGTTCCTTGGCTTTCTTCCTGGTCTTCCCCGCGTTGAACAAATTCCTGGCTTCCGAGATCATGTCCATAGGGGTCCTCCTGTAGTTTACCGATTGACAAGTTGATAAGTTGATAGAGTGGGAAACGGCAGTTGATAGAGCACTTAGTCAACTTTATCAACTTGTCAACTTCTTCTCACCACTGCTTACGCTTTCGCCGCCGGTTTCTTCTTCGGGGCGGCGGCCTTCTCGCTCACGGCTTCCCCGGACTTCCTGGCGCCGGGGCGCTCGGTATTGAGCAGGTCCACTTCCAGCGCCAGGGCCTGAAGTTCCTTCACCAGCACTTTGAAGGATTCCGGCACGCCGGGCTGCGGAGGGAAGTCGCCTTTTATGATGGCCTCGTACATCTTGGTGCGGCCGGTGAAGTCGTCGGACTTCACGGTCAGCATTTCCTGCAGGGTGTACGCGGCGCCGTAGCCTTCCAGCGCCCAGACTTCCATTTCACCGAAGCGCTGGCCGCCGAACAGGGCTTTGCCGCCCAGGGGCTGCCGGGTGATGAGGGAGTACGGGCCCGTGGAGCGGGCGTGCACCTTGTCTTCCACCAGGTGGATGAGCTTCAGGATGTACAGGTAGCCGATGGTGACCTTCTCGTGGAAGGCCTCACCGGTGCGGCCGTCGTACAGCTTGATGCGGCAGTAGTCGTCCGGCAGGTATTCCTCGCGCACGCCCTGGGCCTTGAGGTGGTCCTTGGCGAGTTGCACCATCTGGATGACGCCGGGTTTTTCGGCGCCGGGGTTCTTGTCGATGTCGTGCAGCACGTCGGCTATGGTTATCTCGCCGCGCTTCTTGCGGTGGGTCTTTTTCCAGTAGTCCCAGTACAGCTTGTTGTCCTCGGCGGCGCTGTCGAACACGGGGCAGTACATCTGGGTGTCCAGCTGCTTGCCGGCCCAGCCGAGCATGGTCTCCAGGATCTGGCCGATGTTCATGCGGGAGGGTACGCCCAGCGGAGACAGCACTACGTCCACCGGGGTGCCGTCGGGCATATAAGGCATGTCTTCGCGGGGCAGGATGCGGGCCACTACGCCCTTATTGCCGTGGCGGCCGGACAGCTTGTCGCCGACCTGGAGGCGGCGCTTAAGAGCGATATGTACGCGCACCACTTTATTGACGGTGACTGGCAGCTCGCCGGAGGATTTCAGCATTTCCTTCTCCCGGGCGAACTTCTCTTTAATGCGCTTCTCCATCTGCTTGCAGAACTCTTCAGTCTCGGAGCCTTTATTGGCCGTTTCCTTGCGGAACTCCCTGAGGGCGGCGAGGTTCATGTTCATTTCCGCGTCGATCTCTTTCTTGCGGCGGTCTTCCTCGGGGCGGGACAGCTTCTCGCGGCGCACGAAAACGCGGGCGCCGATGATCTTGCCGTACACGCCGGGGGGCACGCGCATGGAGGTATCGGTGACGTCCTCGGCCTTCTTGCCGAAGATGACCTTCAGCAGGCGCTCTTCGGGGGAGAGCTGCTGCTCGCCCTTCGGGGAGACCTTGCAGACCAGGATGTCGCCGGGGCGCACCATGGTGGCCGGGATCACGACGCCGTCATTGTCTATATGCTCCAGGGCGTCGGTGCCGACGTTCGGGATGTCGCGGGTAATTTCCTCGGGGCCCAGCTTGGTGTCGCGGGCTTCCACCTCGAACTCCTCGATAAAGACGGAGGTCAGCTCATCGTTCTCCACGATCTTCTCGGAGACCAGGATGGCGTCTTCGTAGTTGAAGCCTTCCCAGCTCATGAAGGCCACCAGGAGGTTCTTGCCCAGCGCGAGCTGGCCGTCCTTGGTAGCGGGACCGTCGGCGATGATGTCCCCTTTCTTTACCTCGTCGCCGCTGCGCACTATGGGTACCTGGTTGACGCAGGTGTCCTGGTTGGAGCGGCGGTACTTGATGAGGTGGTAAATATCCGGCTCTTTGCTGTGCTCCGGCTTTATGGCTATCATGTCCGCGGAGACATAGATGACCTTGCCGGAGGTGCGGGCGGCGACGCAGGCGCGGGAGTCGCGGGCGATGGCCGGCTCCATGCCGGTGCCTACGAGCGGGGCCTCGGTGACGAGCAGCGGGACGGCCTGCCTCATCATGTTTGAGCCCATCAGCGCGCGGTTGGCGTCGTCGTGCTCCAGGAAGGGCACGAGCGCGGCGGAGATCGACACTACCTGCATGGGCGAAACGTCCATGTAAGTCACCTTGTCGGAATCGACGAAAACGTATTCGTCCTTAAGGCGGCCGTACACGCGGTCCGTGGAGAGCTTGTTATGCTCTATCGGGGTGTTGGCCTGGCCCACGAAGATATCGTCTTCGATATAGGCCGTGACGTATTCGGTCTCGTCGGTGACTTTCTTGCCGGTGATCTTCCGGTAGGGCGTCTCGATGAGGCCGTACTGGTTGACCTTGGCGTAGGCGGCCAGGGAAACGATAAGACCGATGTTCGGGCCTTCGGGAGTTTCGATGGGGCAGACGCGGCCGTAATGTGTGTAGTGTACGTCGCGGACTTCGAAGCCGGCGCGCTTCCTGTTCAGGCCGCCCGGTCCGAGAGCCGACAGGCGGCGCTTGTGGGTGAGCTCGGCCAGCGGGTTGATCTGGTCCATGAACTGCGAGAGCTGGGAAGTACCGAAGAACTTCCTCATGATGGCCACTACGGGGGCGGCGTTCACGAGGGTCCTGGGGGTGACGGTCTTGTCTTCCTTGCTCATCCGGTCGCGGACATTGCGGGCGATCTGGACAAGCGCCACGCGGATCTGGTTCTCCAGCAGTTCGCCGATGGAGCGGACGCGGCGGTTGCCGAGGTGGTCGATGTCGTCCACCTTGTACTCGAACTTAGCCCCCTGATAGTCGTAGCCCGGGGCGCCGGAGTTAAGGGCGGTCAGGTACTTGATGGTGACCAGGATATCCTCGAGGTTGATGTTCCTGAGCTTGTCGGACGGCACCCTGAAGCGCTTGTCCTGCTTAGCCAGCTCCTCGTAAACCGGGCGCAGCTTGCGCATGGCCTTGTAGCGGCCGACTATGGAGAAGTCGTAGCGGCGCAGGCTCTTGAACATTATATTGTCCAGGTATTCCTCGGCCTGTTCTTTGACGATGAAGTCCTGACCGCGCATCTTCTTGTAGATCTCGTAGCGGGCGTCGGAGGCGCTCCTGGGCTGGTTCTTGGCTTCCAGCGCCAGGATGATGCCGGGATTGTCTTCCTTGGGGTTGCCCTTTATAAGCAGCACTGATCTGACCTTGCGGTCCACCAGCGTCTTCAGGGCTTTCTCGTCGAGGGGCACGGCGGCCTTCTCTTCCAGGTTCCAGATGACTTCGCCGGAGGCTTTATCCACGATGTCCTCGATGGCGTACTTGCCGATGAGGTTGGCGGCGTTCTCCTGGTTGACCGTCACTTCGACGGACTGGTAGAAGACCTGCAGGATCTCGGAATTGGTCTCCAGGCCGGCGGCTTTTATAAAAGTGGTGGCGAGTATCTTTTTCTTGCGGTCCAGGCGGACCCACAGGACGTTGTCGGTGTCGAATTCAAATTCCACCCAGGCGCCGCGGTACGGTATGATGCGGGCATAGTAGAGGGATTTACCGAGGACGGACTGTTTCTTTTCCTCGTCCTCCTCGAAGATGATGCCGGGGGAGCGGTGCAGCTGGCTGACCACGATGCGCTCGGCGCCGTTGAAGATGAACGAGCCGGTGTCGGTCATGATGGGCAGCTCGCACAGGATGACGTCCTGGTCGATCATGTGCTTGAGCTTGCCGCTGTCCTGCTTGAGGCTCAGGGACATGAAGGCCCTGAGCGGGGCGGAGTAGGAGCCGCCGCGGGACAGGGCCTCTTCGGGGTTAAGGTACTTGGGCGCGCCGAGTTCGTATTTGAGGAAATCCATGACCATCGTGCCGTCGGCGGATTCGATGGGGAACACGTCTACGAAGGAGGCCTGGAGGCCCTGGATCTTGCGGTTCTCGGGTTTTTCGTCGAGCTGGAGGAACCAGTCGTACGACTGCTTCTGCATGTCGAGGAGGTCGGGCACTTTAAGGATCTGGCCGATCTTGGAGAAGTTAAGCTTTTTCATCAGGTCACCTCACTAACAGCGGTTGATAGAGTAGTGAACAGCAGTTGATAAGTTGATAGAGTAGGGAACGGGAGTTGATAGTGTGACTTCCCCTACTTTATCAACTTATCAACTCTATCAACTTTCCCAACTGCTGTTTGGGTTACTTAAGTTCTACAACGCCGCCGGCTTCGGTGAGCTTTTTGTTCATCTCGTCGGCGGTCTTCTTGTCCACGCCGGCCTTCACTTCTTTGGGGGCGCCTTCCACCAGGTCCTTGGATTCTTTCAGGCCCAGGCCGGTCAGTTCACGGACAATCTTGATCACGGAGATCTTCTTGGCGGGATCGGAAATGGCCTTGAGGATGACCGTGAATTCGGTCTGTTCTTCGGCAGCGGCTGCGGGCGCGGCGGCGCCGGCGGCTGCGGCCACGCCTACGGGGGCGGCCTTCACGCCGAACTTGTCTTCGATCCCCTTAACGAGGTCGGCAAGTTCCATTATGGTATAGGTGGATAGCGCTTCAACTATCTGGTCTTTGGTTAATGTTGCCATTTCAGGGCTCCTTATTACGCCTTCCGGCGTTGTTTTTTAGTAGCCTGCGAAACGAAAACCGCACTTTGCGGCCCCCGCGGCACAGTTTATCCCGTTTTGCTGGCGGGACTACCAGGATTTACTCAAATCTATAAAGACAGAAAACGCAGATGGAGGAGTGAAGGATCTAATCACGGACTACTTACTCACCAATCTACCTGATTTAGTATAGCAAATTTAAGGGTTACTTGGCTTCCAATTCTTTTTTCGCTACGAGAGCTTCGAGCACGTAGCGGATCTGGGCAATATTGGTGTACAGCATACCGGCCAGCTGCGAGAGCAGCTCGGTCTTGGAGCCTATCCTGGAGAGTTTCTCCATGTCGGCGGGGGAAAGCCATTTTCTGGA
>CAMTWW010000058.1:0-8679 GCA_947085555.1 uncultured Elusimicrobia bacterium
CGTTGGGCGTGGCGCGGAATCTACAGGGAGCTGCGCGTGACCATGAGCATAGGGGTTTCCACTTTCCCGCTGGACGCCTCCACCATGGACGGCCTGCTGGAAAAGGCCGATGACGCCCTCTACTGGGTCAAGTCCCACGGCCGCGGCAGGATAGCGCTTTATTCCGACGTGGCGGAGGAAAAGAAAAAGGCCGCAGAGGCCGGAGGAAATACGGATGGGAATAGCTAGGAAAAGGCTAAAGGGTAAAGGATTAAGACTAAAGGGCGGAGGGAGTCTTTTCTTACGTTCCGTGGCCTTCTGTTGCCTTCTGTTGCCTTCCGTTGCTGTTTCTTCCTGGGCGGTTTTCGAGGACAACCCGGCAGGGGCGCGGCAGGCGGGGTTCGGCGGGCAGGCGGTCGCCCTCGAGGACCCGCTTTCCCTTTACGGCAACCCGGCCCTGGCCGGCTCCTCCCGCAAATTCGAGACCGGGGCGCACTTCCTTTCTTCTAAGCGCACCACGCAGGGCCCCGGGGACCTAGCGGCCTACGGCGCCTGGGCGCTGATCCCGCGCATGGCCTACGGCAGGAAGGGGACCCTTTCCCTGGCCGGGCTTTACAGGGACGACGGCGGCGTCCTGACGCAGAAAACCATCTCTTTCGGTTGGGGCACCTGGCAGCTGCGCAGGGGCGCCGCCGGGGCGCTCGACCTGGGCGCCAATCTGAAGATACTGCAGGTGGCGGCTTCCTCCGGCGAGGATTCCGCGTTCGGCGCGGCGCTGGACCTGGGCGCGGTGTTCAGGCCGGACAGCAATCACTCCGTCGGGTTTTCCGTGCTGAACCTCAATAACCCTTCATTCGACGTAGGCGGGCTCAAGGACAAGGCGCCCAGGGTCATAAGGCTGGGCGTCTCGGAGCGGAGGGAGGATTACACCCTCTCCCTGGACCTAGCCAGGCGCACGGCCTCCGCCGGACAAAAAGGCAATGTGAGCGTAAACCCCGGCGTGGAGCATGTCTGGCGCAGCCAGCGCTCTGGCCTCTTTTTCTCCCGCGCCGGGCTTAACCTGGCCGAGCGCGCCTCGGCGCTGAGCGCCGGCCTGGGCTGGAAACGCCTGGCCTCCGAGCTCTCCTACGGCCTGTCGGTGCCGCTGACCGGCGCCATCGTGCCGGCGCATTCCCTCACACTGGCGCTGCGCTTCGGGGACAGGGACGTGGGGGCTGAATACGAGCGCCTTATAAAGCAGGAGATAAAATACCGTAAAGACCTGGTGGAGGCCCTCGACGAATCCGCCCGGCGGGAAAAGCTGTTAAAGGGAGAGCTGATTTCAATGAAGGCCGAGATAGACTCCCTTAACTCCAGGCTGAAGGACGCGGTCGAGCAGAAGGCCGGCGTCACCGATGAGAAGGAAAGACTGGCCGCCGTGGTGCGGCGGCAGGCCTCGGCCGAGGCGGAGCTTAAGGCCCTGGCGGAGAGGCGCAAGGCCGACAAGCTGAACCAGCTTAAATACGATTTCAGCCTGGACTGGCAGAGCTACCTTAAACTTAAGGGCGGCGGCGCGCCGCCCGACGTCCTAAAAAGCTCCCTCCAGCGCCTGCTGACGCAGTACCAGGATTCGGGCATAGACATAAGCCAGGCTACCATGGAACTGCAGGGGCTGGTGCGGTAGAATAAAAACAGGAGACAGAGATTTAAGGATCGGCCTCGCGGCGGGGCTGCGCGGGCTGCTGGATTAGAAACATGAAATGTTTTGTAAACACAGATGTCGTATAATACAGGGTGGCTATGGTTTTAAATTTCAAGAAACTGCTGCTGCCGATCCTTATATTCTGCGCCGCGCCCGCGGCGGGGCAACAGCTTTATATCTCCAAGGCGGATGTCTGGACCAAAGGCGACGGCAACGGATACTGCAACGATATTCCTACTCTTATACTTGTCCCTGTCACCGGCAACTTCGCAGGGAACCTGACCGGAGCTAGCGCCGGCGGGGTTTATACGCATACGGACGGGGACGGCGTCTGGGATAGTTCATCCACGGAATCTGTCTCATATTCAACACCATATGCGGTAACGCTTGCCGGCAACCTCACCTGGTTTGACGGTTACGCCAGCGGCCTTGTTTCAGGCCTTCTTACGGCCCCTGCCCCGTCAGGGACTTCCTCACAGGGCACCATTTCCTGCTCACCTGCCGTGTCTTTTACCGAAGAGGTTTATGTTACCGGCACGGGCCCGGCCGGCGGTATTCTAACGGCGCCGGTAAACCATGGCGTCTCCTGGAATCTTGTCTGCGTTGACGCCGTAGTTCCGATGACGGCGTTTACGACCGGCACGGTTTCCGGTGTAATGTCAGGCTGGATCCCCGGTTTGATAAACGGGGTCACTCCCGAGAATGTCTGGGCGACTTTTAGTTATTCAGGCTATGTCAGCGGCACATTGACAGGCAATGAACCTAATCTCAGCGGCAATGTTGCGGGCAATCTTCCGGCCACTACCCCGACCGGCACCTCCAGTGTCGGGCCGATAACCTGCAATACATGCGGTAATTATACGGGCGGTATACCTGCGTCCGGTACCAGTCCGCTTGGAGCCAGCGTAACTCTGCCCGCAAGCGTTGGTCTTATCTGCAGCAACTTTACGTGTTGGGCGAGCAATGGGGTGGACACATGGAATTCTACCATGCCCAACTCGTTATCGGGAACTATTGCCGGCACTGTTTTCGGCGCTGTTACCGGCTCTAAATGGCTGGACTCGCCCAGTTCTACCACGATTGCCGGAAGTATTGTCGGCACGGTTTCCGGCACGGTTCCCGTAACGCCCGATGTCAGCGTCAGCTTTATCACTTCAGGGGGTAATGTATGGAAGGATTCTTCGCTTATTGAATTCGAACGGCCGCGCCCGCCCTTATATCCCGGCGCCTGCCTGGGGCTGTGCGCCACTGTGGTGTGCGTCAGCACGACCGGAACTTTCGGCATAGACGACCTTACTTTTGAGATTTTTAAGTTCGGCGCCGGCGCCAATCCCCTGGACCCGGCCTCCACCCCGCCGATAAAGACCACCTCGATGTACAATGTCGGTAAATGCGAGAGCACGAACAATGAGACTTACAGGGTCGGCTCTTACTGCACGGCCTGGGACGGCTCCTATAACCTAAACGGCCTCTTCGGCAAGACCAATGGCCAGTTCGGTTTCCGGGCCAGAGTAAAGACCAACCAGGTAAGCATGACGGCCGGTAATATTGTCATCGAGCAAACCTCCGCCTTCCCCGGCCAGAACCAGATCCCCATCCAGGTGAACGTGACCAATATCCATGCGGTGCGCTCCAGCCCCACCGTGGTGGGCAAGATAACCGGCGTGGCGGCGCAGCCCTATAATATCCTTTACCGGCTGTCCAAAGACGCCCTGGTGAATATAAACATCTATGACGCCAGCGCCCCGCTGGTGCTGCCGCTGGTGCGCAATATCCTTGTGAACGCGCCGCGTACCGGCGAGGGCACACCCGACGGCACCCTGACCAACGGCGATTTCTGGGACGGCCGCGACAATACCGGCAACTTCGTGGCCGGCGGCAATTATATAGCCCGCATCGAGGCCTCCAGCAACGATATGTGGCAGCCGCCCACCGACCTGGCCTTCCCCGCCACCATACAGATGTCCCTGGACCCGCTGCAGGTGACCGACGTCGCCATAAGGCCGCTCGGCGCTTCCTCCACCGATATGGCCACCATCAGCTATATGCTGACCGAGTCGGCTACGGTCTACGTGACCATTTACCCGCCGAACACGCAGATAAACTACCTGACCGGCGCGGCAACTCCGAATAATCCGATAAGGAGCTTCATCGAAGTGAAAGACAGGCGCCAGACCGTTTCCACCTATTGGGACGGCCGCGACAATAGCGGCAGCCCCGTCTGCGACGGGGACTATGTGTACACGATAGACGCCGTCATGCCTTCAAATTCCGCTTTCGCCCCCGCCGGGGAGGTCTGGACGGTGCTGACCAAGGTGGGCACCATCCCCGTGGCGCGCGGCAAGGCGCTGGCCTTTATCAATCCTTCCTCCACGGTGATAGGCTCCACGCAGCAGGTGGCCGGCCTGGACCCCTTCTATTTCCGCTATACCCCGCTGCGCGACACCTTCGTCAGCCTGTACATCAAAAAGATGGACGGCAGGACGGTGGTGAGCACGGTGACCGAAAACGTGATGCGCTACGCTAATTTCTCCAACCGGGAGATCTGGAACGGCAAGGACAATAACGGGCTTTTTGTTTCCAGCGGCGCCTACCTGGCCGAGCTGGTGACCACGGACCCCTTCCAGTGCTCCACGCAGAAGACCTCAACGACCACGGCGGTGATCCCGGTGAATATGTTCCGCACCGTGGACGTGCTGTCCAGCCCGCTGATGGGTGGCACCTCCGACCTAGCCAGAGTCTCTTTTGAACTGTCCCAGCCGATGTACATGAAACTGCGCGTCTACCCCGTTGACTCGGTAATTAACCCCTCCGACTGGCCGAACGTGACGGGAACTCCGGTGTACACGGTGGAAGGCATGCGCCCCGGCCGCTTCAAGATCACCGAATACTGGGACGGCCGGAACGTGAACGGCCGGCTGGAGGAGGATGGGCGCTACCCGTTCACCCTGGTGGCCTATACCACCGGCACCGCGCAGGTGATGCAGTCCGTGGACAAGGTCTACGGCTACGTGGACATCTCGCGGGGCAAGATAATCTTCACGATGTTCGACGTCATCCCGAACATCCCCACGATGTACAACTCTTCGGACACGGTGAAGCTGCCGCCTTACGAGATAGCCTACGCGGTGACCAGGCAGGCGATGGTCACGGCGAAGATACTATACGGCCAGGAATTCCCCGGCGCCGGGAACACGGTGGTGACGATCACCGACAACGAGGTGCGCGACGGCGACATGCTTTACAAGGACTTCTGGGACGGCAAGGACGCGGGCGGCAACTTCGTGAAGGCCGGGTCCTACGACGTGCAGATCGCGGCGCGGGACATAGACGCGCAGCTGGCCTCGATGGCCACGGTGCAGATGACGATAGACGTGGACCCGCTGCGCATCTTCGACGTGTCGATCGTGCCGCTGACGCTGGAAAACCTGGCGGTGGTGTCGTACCAGATCTCGGAGCCGATGAAGGTGGTGACCAAGATCTTCAAGCCCGGCACGTCCCTGCCGTCCAGCACGCAGGACCCGCCCGGGGGACGGCTGGTGAAGCGGATTATCGGCGTGCGGCCGGCGCGCACCCAGATCTCGGAATACTGGGACGGCACGGACCTGACGCTGTCTAAAGTGCCGGACGGCAACTATGTTTTCAAGATCTACGCCTCCACCTACACCGACGCTATAAACACCATAGACGGGGTGCTCTCTCCTACGCTGTGCCCCGGCGAGAGCTGCCGCGTGCCGGATATTGTGACCTCCAATATCCCGGTCACGCGGGGCGGCACTTCAGACCTGTGCGGCGATTTCGCCGGCGAGACCTTCTTCGCCCCGAACCCCTATGACGGGGTCAAGGGCTGGTTCAAGATCCCGTTCATCATGAACGGCTGGGTAAGCCTGAAGCTGTACAACATAGCCGGTGACCTGGTGTACAAGCGGAACTACGGGGACCTGAACGCCCCGCGGGACGGCGGCAATAACGTGGACGGCGGCGGCAAGTGCGCGGTCACGCAGACCCACGAGGCCTGCTGGCCGAAGGTGAACAGCTACGGGGCTACGGTGGCTCCGGGCGTGTACTTCGCGGTGATCCGGTTCCAGGCCACGGACGGCAGCCGGGATATCTGCCAGACTATAAAGAAGATACTGATACCGTAAAAGTAGGGTATAGGGGTCAGGGTATAGGGTAGATGGTGCAGGTTTTTAATCTGAGGGTAAGTTTATGAGAAAAATTAAAGTCCCGAAAATATTTTCAGCGGCGCTGTTCGTGCTCACCTCTACCCTCTACCCTCTACCCTCTACCCTGCTGCGCGCGGCGGATACCAAGATCGGCACCGAGGGCGCGGTCTTCATGAAGATCCCCACCGGCAGCCCCAGGGCGCAGGCCCTGGGCAATAACGGCGTTTCGCTGATGGAAGGCGGCGAAGCCATGGGGATAAACCCGGCCGGCATAGCCTCCGCGCAGATGCGCGAAATCTCTTTCTCCCGCCTCAGCTGGATACAGGAGTATTCAGGGCAGTACGCGTCCTATGTGCATCCCATAGGGCAGTCGGTGGTGGGCATAAACTACGCCTATTACGGCATAAAGAATTTCGACGTGCGCGACAGCGAGGGAAAACCGCAGTACAGCGCCGACGTCAAAGTCCGCAACAGCTATGCCACCTTCACCATCGCCAAGGGCTTTTTCCTGGAAAAACTGCTGGTGGGTGTCAGCGCCAAAGAGGTGATGGAGGATAATTACACCAGGGAATACAAAAACCTGGTCTTCGACTTCGGCGCTATCCTCCGGCTGGGCCGCAAACTTTCACTCGGCTGGTCCGGGAATAATATGTCCGGTAAGGAAAAACAGGTGGTGAAAGTAAGCCGCCTGGGCGGCGCCTTCGCTTTCAATCCTTTCGTGACCCTGCTGCTGGAGCAGAAAACCTATTCCGACCGCAAAGGCAGACTGGGCGGCGGCCTGGAGCTGAGCCTCCCGGAGGAGCTCCTGCAGGTGGGCCGCGTGTCGCTGCGCGCCGGATACTCACCCGCGGATAACTACGGCAAGAATATGACCGACAAGACGCTGGACAGCCTGGGAATGAACGCGACCTCCGGCTTCTCCTTCGGCGTCGGGCTGTACAGCGCGCAGGCGCTGGGCTACGGCATGGGCCTGGACTATACCCTGGCGCCCTACGGCGCCCTGGGCAAAGCGAGCCAGCTGGCGGTGCGGGTGCAGTTTTAAGGGCAGGGTAGAGGGGAGAGGGTTTAGGGTAGAGCAGCGGAATGGGAAAACTTATGAGTTGGAAATTAAATTGGAAACGGTTTTTACCCTCTACCCTCTACCCTCTACCCTTTACCCTGCGGCGCGGTCAGACGACCATAGAGTACCTGCTGGTTACTGTTTCGCTGCTGTTCGTTTTCGTGATCATGTACCAGTCGCTGCAGTATGCGCTTTCCAACCAGTTCAAGCGCGGCGGCCTGGTGATAATAAAGATGTACAAGGTAGACCCCTGGTGAGGAAGGATTAAGGATTAGGGGTTAAGGATTAAAACTTACTACTTAATCCTTACCACTTAATCCTATGTTACGGAGGAATGTATAAAATGAACAAGTTATTCAAGAACAGGAAAGGCCAGAACACCGTGGAATATCTCCTGATGCTGGCCGTGGTGGTGGGCGTGGTGCTCATCGCCGGCGTGGCCCTCAAGAAATATATGCCCACGCTCTTCTCCAGCATACAGGGCATGATCAGCGGGGCCGCCGGCACTCTGGGCGCTTCCGGCGGAAATCAATAGGCCGTCGGATACGGCGCCAGCATAGCTTCGAAACCGGATCTGGCCGCTCCCGGCGCGGAGAACTTAGGAGCGGAGCGGGATGGATAGCGGTTCTTCCCGGGTGATATTCCCGGAGAAAGTTGCGTCTTTATGAGCGTGAAACAGTTCCCGGTCTGGCCGCGGGCTGCCGCGGCATCTCTTGCGCGCCGCCTTAAACGGGCGGGGCAGGTCACCATCGAACTGCTGCTGGTCCTGCCGGTTTTCATGCTGCTGCTGTTCTTTATAATGGAAATGGGGAATATGGGCTTCCAGACCATACTGGCGCATCATTGCGCGTACGAACTGGCCCGTATAGGTTCTCTGGTGGCCGGGCCGACCGGCGCGCAGACTGGCGGCGGCGACAGCCTGGCCAATATAAAGATGACGAACGTCCTGGGCCAGATGTTCCCGAGTTCCCCGGGGGTCATGGTGGAGGGGTACAGCAAGAACAACAATATCCCGCCAGACCCGCAGTCCGGCCAGCAGAGCCGCGACTGGATAGTGACCCTGCACTACCCGGCCAAGCTGATCTTCCCGGGCTCCAGCACCTTCCTTTCCGATCCGCCGAAGGGGAAGCGCACGAAGATGATAAAGGTGATGGTGCGGATGCCGATAGAGCAGCCTTATAAGCAGTAGGATAGCTGGTCAGCTAGGCGGCTGGACAGCTAGGCAGCCAGAATTAAGACGCGGGCCACCTTTAAGAAAGCCGCCCAGCCGCCCAGCCGCCCAGCCGCCCAGCCGCCCAGCCGCCCAGCCGTCTAGCCGTCTAGCTGTCTAGCTGTCTAGCAGAGTTAAGATTTAACACGGATTTAACGGGAAGTTAATAATTTAGTTGGAGAATATACTTATGGAAAAGAAAGGCATGCTTGTCCCCGTCCTGCTGGCTTTGGCCGCGGCCGGTATTTACTGGTGGGTGCTGACCTCCAAGGAACGCTCCCTGGCCGCCCAGAGCGAGCGCGCTACCGTGCTGGTAGCCCGGTTCGACCTGCCCGCCCGCACCATCATGAACGTGGACGTAGTAGAAACCAGGGAGATGCCGCGCATGTACCTGGAGCAGGACGCCTACGAGGTCAGGAGCCAGTCCGATATAAAACTGGTCACCAACCTGGTGACCATGATCCGCATCCCCAAGGGCAACCAGATAACGAACTCGGCCCTGGTGTCGCTGAGCCCGGAGGCAGGCCTCAGCGTGAAGGTGCCGCCCGGCTACCGCGGCTGCGTGCTTCCGGTGGAAAGCGAC
>CAMTWW010000059.1:0-11280 GCA_947085555.1 uncultured Elusimicrobia bacterium
AATCCTTCTGTCAATTTCATAATGTTCGATTTTGTGGCGCAATGAACTTTCTTTCGTCCTTCCGAACGAGCAAACTCGAAAGCTAAACGAACAATTTTTTCGCATCCTTTGCGTGTAATAACTTTTAGACATTGAGCAACGCCGGGGGTTTGCATATGTTCAATACCCGCATAAAGATCTTCTACATTTTCACGGACAACTACTAAATCGATTCCACGACCGCTATAAGGGGTTGTGATACCGGGAAGCTCTCTTACCGGCCTGATGTTGCCGAAAGTTTCAAATAATTTCCTGAGTGTGACGTTGGCGCTTTTTTCACCAAATCCTATAGGGGTTTCAAGCGGTCCCTTTAACGCAACCCGGGTGCGCGTGATTGAATCTATCGTATCTTTTGGAACTCCCGATTGTAATCCTTGCCTGAAAACTCTTTCGCCTGCATGATGTTCCTCCCATTCGATAGCAACGCCGGCGGCTTCGATGATTTTTGTGGCCGAATATACGCACTCGGGACCTATTCCGTCTCCGGGAATTAAAGTTACAAGTTTTTTTCCGTTTTTTGTAGTGAATGCCATTTTAGTACTCCTTTTTTTTAATTATACAAAAAAAGCTCATAGTCGCTAGTGGCAGGCGGCTGAAAGCTCTTTGTCCCTGGCTGAAATTTCATTCGGATGGAATTGTTTTTTTAAGCCCAGGGCCTTTACGCAGTAGTCGTAATTTCTGACCTTGAAGAAAGCCTCCGCAAGGCCGGTATAGGCGCCGGGGTCAAGTTTTATCATAAGCAGGTTTTCCGGCCTGCGGGCTTCCTCGAACATTTCCACGAAGGCGTCATAATCGCCGGGTCTGGTGAACTGGTCCACCAGCTTGCCGGAGCGCAGCATGCTCTGCGCGGTCTTGAAATTTCCTTCTTTTACGAATTTAGCCGCGTAAGCCAGGAAGAAGGAATAAGGGAGGTCTTCCCTGGGCAGCTCTTCGAGCGCCTGCATTCCTTTATAGAGGTCGAGCATTTCCTCCTGCGGCAGATTTTCTTTTTTCCCGCCGATGGCTTTGTACTGCGCGTACAGCTTAAAGGCGTTCTCGTAGCTGCCCGACATCGTCTCTCTCCTGATCTCAGCCGGCAAAGTCACCCTCAAACCCGCTCTCTTCTTCGCTCCGGAGACGGCCCGCCAGGCGGCGAATATCAGGGAGAAAACAAGCAGGCCTCCCAGGCCCAGGGCGCCCAGCTTTTTGATTTTCTGTTCCATGCGGCTGACCGCTTTAACGGCCCAGGCCAGCTTTTCCTCGCAGTCCTCGGTCCGTTTGAAAGAAAGAGCCTGCCTGAATTCTTCAGGCGCTTTTCTCATTTTCAGCGGATTCGGCGAGGCCAATAAACGGAGGCCCTCTTCATAATGAAGAGAATATTTCTTATTCTTTTCGGCCTCAAGGGCGGCCGCTTTCTGCGTCTCCTTGTTCCGCGCTTCCGCTTCCCAGGGCGTCAGCCAGAGCTTTATGGTCTTGTCGAAACTGCCGGAGGCCAGGTATTTCCCGTCCCGCGAGAGAGCCAGGGATTTTACCGAGCCGCTGTGGCCCTGAAAAGTCCTCACGAGCGTCCCTTGTGAAGCGTTCCATGCGTTTACCATGCGGTCGCTGCCGCCGGCGAATACGAATGCGCCGTCCGGCGAATAGGCGACGGCGAGCACTGGATATTGGGAGGGTTTAAAAGTTTTCAGGCACACGCCGTCGCTGAGCCGCCAGACCTTCACGGAGCCGTCGTCGCTCCCGGAAACGAGATGGTCTCCCGCTCCCGAGAAGGCCACCGAATTGACGGCGCCGCTATGCCCCTCAAGGGTCAGCCTGCGGGCGCCGCTTTCCGCATCCCAGACCTTAATGGCGCGGCCGGCGCCCCCGGAAGCGAGGTATTTACCGTCGGAGGAAATGGAGACGGAATAAACGTAGCCGGAACGGCTGTTGATAATTCTATAGGGCAACCCGGCGGAGGTCTGCCAGAGCCTGATCGTACCGTCCGTGCTACCGGAGGCTAACCGCTCACCATCCGGGAAAAAAGCCACGGACCAGACCGAATCCTGATGGCCCTTCAGGGTGTTCAGGCAGGAGCCGTCTTCGATGTCCCAGAGCTTCACGGTGCCATCTTCGCTGGCGGACGCGAGCCTCCTGCCGTCGGGAGAGAAAGCCACCGAATTCACGAAATTCCGGTGTCCTTTGAACGTTTTAACGGTCGAGCCGTCTTCCAGGCTCCAGAGCTTCAGGGTATTGTCCACCCCGCCGGAGGCGATAAACCTGCCGTCAGGAGAAAAAGCGATGGAATAGATTATCCTTGAATTCCCAAGGCTTTTAGTAAGCAGGCTTTCCTGCCCGCAGAGCGCGGCCGGGCTGTAAACACAAGCGCCGGCTAAAAATATCGCGAGGAAAATTGTCTTCATTCTTTTTGCCCCCGGGAACTTTGAGTTATTTTAATTTTACTATTTTCGGCCGGTGGATTTTGCTCCGCGGGCGGCAATATTCTATTATTCATGATAGTCAACGGAGGCACTATTATGAATAAAGCCGTCTTTTTAGCTCTTCTCTGCTGCGCTCCCGCGCTGAACGCGCAGGAAGTAAGGACCATCGCCGTACACGGCCACCGCGGCAGCCGCGGCACCGTGCCGGAAAATACCATCCCCGCCTTCGAAGCGGCCCTGATGGCCGAAGCCGATGTCCTTGAAATGGACCTGGGCGTCACGAAGGACGGCGTAGTGATAGTTTCCCACGACCCGAAGGTGCTGCCGGAGCGCTGCCTGGCCCCTGGAGGCAAAAAGCCGGAGAAGCCTGCGCCGGTGCGCTCCCTCACCCTGGCCGAGCTGAAGAAATACGACTGCGGCACCCTGCTCAATCCCAGGTTCCCGCAGCAGATAGCGGTGCCGGGCGAAAGCATGCCGACGCTCGACGAGGTTTTCGCTATGGTGAAAGCTTCGGGCTACGAAGCGGCGGCCAGAGTGGAATTCAACATAGAGACCAAGATCTTCCCTTATGAACCGGAGCTCACGCCCGCCCCCGCGGAATTCGCCAGGCTGGTAGCCGAAGTGGTAAAGAAGCACGGGCTGGAAAAGCGCGTCATGGTCCAGTCCTTCGACGTGCGCACACTGAAGGAGATCAAGAAGATAGCGCCGGCCATCCGCACCTCGCAGCTTACTTACGAGGAGCTGGTGGATATAGTGCCGGCACTTAAAAGCTCCAGGACCGACATCTGGAGCCCCAATTACAAGTGGCTGACCGCAGAAGCGGTGAAGGAAGCGCAGGCCGCCGGCATAAAAGTGGCCCCCTGGACGATAAACACCGCTAAAGAGTGGGACATAGCGATAGCCGCCGGCGTGGACGCCATAATAACCGATTATCCCGCCGCGCTGGTGGAATACCTGAAAGCGAAAAAAATCCGCTGACCAAAAAGGAGGCGGGCACCTTTTGCCCCTTTTGGGTGCCTAAAACATCAAAAAGGTGCCAGCCTCCTTTTTCTCAGGATTCCCGCAGCCTGGCTACGTAGGAGACATGGAACTTCTTCAGCTTCTCCACGAGCGCCAGGATATCCTCTTTCGGGGGCAGGAAGGTGGTGCGGA
The DNA here is from genome assembly GCA_947085555.1 of uncultured Elusimicrobia bacterium. Classification (GTDB taxonomy): domain Bacteria; phylum Elusimicrobiota; class Elusimicrobia; order Elusimicrobiales; family UBA9959; genus UBA9959. The sequence goes on from CAMTWW010000059.1 coordinate 3,588, forward strand.
AATGCAGCGTCCCCGGCTGCTGGCCGAAACCGGAACCGGGCACCACGCAGATGCCGGTGCCCTCGAGGAGGCGCAGGCAGTACTTGGCGTCGCGGGCGGCCTCGTATTTATGGCGCTCTTCGGACGTCATGGTTTCCGGATTTATGCCCTTCGGGTGGGGCAGCTCGAACTTCACGAAAGCGTACATGGCGCCCTCGGGGATATCGGTTTTCATGCCCTCTATCTCGTTGAGGCCTTTACCGAGTATCCCGGCTTTCTCTTTGAGGTCGCCCAGTATGGCTCCGCGCTCTTTGGAATAAAGCTCATAGCTCTCGTCGCCGGGCTGCGGCGGGGACGCCATCAGGTAGGTGACCAGCTGGCCGTCCACGTTGGCGCAGAGGCCTATGGAGAGGAGCTTTATCACCTCGGCGTAAACGTCGTCCGGCATATTCCGGATCTCCATGTAGCCGCCGCGATGCCCGCATTCGCCCAGGAAGCCTTTCGAGACCGAATGGAAGCTGAACAGGGTGACTTCCTTTTCGCCCAGATCGTGCATAACCTTGGCGAAGGAGTGGAATCCCAGCCCCGGGCCGTAGACGTTCTCCTGGTAAACCTCGTCGGCCAGGATGGCCAAACCGCGCTTTTTGGCGAAGCGTATCACCATGCCGATATTTTTCCCGGAGAGCACGGCGCCGGTGGGGTTCCCGGGATTGATGACGGCTATCGCCACGGGGTCTATCCCGTTCTTCTTCGCGCCCTCTATGCTGCGCTCCAGTTCCGCCTCGTCCAGGCCCCAGTGGTTACTCTCATCCAGGAAATAGTTTATCTGCCGGGCCCCGTAGAGCTCTATGGCGGCGCTGTAAAGCGGGTACTGGGGGATGGGAATCATGTAGCCGGCGTTCTCCCTGTTGGTCAGCAGGGTGAAAACCGTATGCACACCCCTGCTCGCCCCGTCGATGAGCATGATGCGGTCGGGGTCGGCGGGTATGCCGTCGCGCCTCTCTATGAATTCGGCTACCGCCTTGCGGATGAAGGGGATCCCGGCGCTCTGGGTATAAGCCCCGGTGCCGGCCGGGTTCTTTTCCAGGATCAGCTTCGCGCGCCGGATGGCGTCGGCCGGGAAAAGTTTTTCCGCGCCCGGCTGGTCCAGCAGGGCGGGATATTCCACCAGGCTCAGCACCTGCCGCACGAAGGTGATCGGCTTCTGCTTCAGCGCCTGGGGATTGCCGATATTGCAGTAAATTATCTTCTTGCCCTGTTCTTCCAGCTCCTGGGCGCGTATGACTATCTTCCCGCGCACGGCGTAGCGGGCTTTCAGCAGTTTTGAGTTCACATCGGAGAGTTTTACCATAGATTGATTATATATAAGGATAAAGGAAATGCGCAGAAAATAAAAGGGGATTTCTCCGTCCTTTAGCCTTAATCTTTTGCCTTCCTTTTCATGCGGGACGCTTCCGCCTCCTTGTCCCCAGCCTCGGTCACGTATTTCAGCAGCTTTTTTACCCGGTGCTTCAATTTCTCCGGCAGCGTCCTTTTAAAATCCCTTACGTCCTCTATCTCGTAGGGAGCGGCGTCCAGCTTGGCGCAGCGTGCCAGCTGGAATTCCACGATATCGGCGAAGAAGTTTTTCTGGAAGCCCTTCAGGGCCTGGAGCTTCGCCAGGTGTGCCCGGGCCTCGTCGAACCGGCCCAGCCGGCGCAGCAGCTCGCCCATCAGGAGCTGCGAATTCTCCTTCTCCTCGGCTGCGCAGGTCCGGGCGCAGTCGCTAAAATATTTAAGGCTCAGCTCCAGGTCCTCTTTGAGCCTGGCAGGCTCGCTTTCCTCCTGCCAGGAGGCCTTCAGGAAAGAATTCGCCACGCTGTAAACGGGCAGGCCGAGCCGCAGATAGAGCAGCCCGACGCGGTAATACGAGCTGTGTGCCCGCGCTTTTTTATACTCTTCCGAAGCCGTTATCTCCCTGCACCTGGCGAGCTCGGCCGCGGGCACTGGGAGCCTGTAAACCACGAAACCGCATGTCGGACAATCCGGCAGCAGCCAGGGCCAGGACACTTCCCCGACCGGCTTGAGGTCCAGGCGCATCTCGGAAGACTGCTCTCCCGACAGGTCCAGCCTGGCATAGAAAATCTTACTGCAAATAGGGCAAGGCAGCTCTCTTTCTATGAACCTGGCCGCGCTGGCGCCGGCCGCCGCCGCGATGAGAAGGCCCAGCGCCAAAGCGATATTTTTAGTCATTATCCACGCTTCTAATCGGATTTAATTCTGTAAGCATGATAATATTTTACAAATAACCGCAGGCCTTTGTGATAACTGCTTTTCCTTGACCCTGGTCATAGGTCCAAAGCCCGCAAAATTCAAGGCCCTTTGGCCCTAACGGATACCCGCGGCTTCTGATAGAATTTAAGGGTAAACCGATAGGTTAACAGGAGGGTTCTATAATGAAGGTATTATCAATCATGTTTTTGCTGGCCGGCCTTGCCCCGGCTTCGTCCGCACAACTGCCCCTGATAGACGCGGGCGCCATCCTCAACCAGATACAGAATTCGCCGGGCCAGTTCCCGACACCCCCCCTGACCACGCTGGACATGTGCGTGTTCTCCGAGTTCAAGAACAATAAATGCCTCTTCAAGTGCCAGAGCGGCGCCATACTCACCGAGCCGGCCGTGAAGCCGGATTTCAGTTCCGGGGAACCGGCCGGCGCCTGCGCCACCCATATACTGCGCCCGATAACCCAGGCGGCGCCGTTCAATAAGAACCTGACCGCCAGGCAGCTCAAAGACCTGCTGGAAGACTCCAACCCGGAAATACGCAAAGCCGCCGTAAAGGGCGCGAAGAAATTCATACTGAACAGTTTCGCCAATGAGCCGGTGCTCGAGATCTACAAGAACAAGAACGAGCGCATAGACATCCGCGTGGAAGCGGCCCGGACCCTGTCTTACGCCTCAGGCTACTATAAGGTGCAGGACGCTTTCACCGAACTGCTCAAATACGGAAGCCACCCGCGCGAACTGCGCATCATGACCTATAAAGGCCTTTACGGCGCGGCGGCCCAGAACTCCCGCTACCAGGATTTCCTGATAGAGGCCATAAAGTACAACGAGAAAGAGCGCGACTCCAGGCGGGCCGCTATCTGGGCGCTGTTCGCCAGCGTGCAGAATTCAAGACCGCAGGAACTGCTGACCGACCTGATAAAATACGGGAATGAGGAAGAAGCCACCAAGATAGAGGCGATAAGAAGCCTTTACGGGGCTGTGGGCAATTCCAGGGTGAAGGACCTTATGCGGGAGCTGGCCAGGAACGGCAATGAGCGTAAGCCGGTGCGGATAGCCGCCATCAGAGCTCTTTCCGGCGCGACCGGAGATTCCTCGGTGCAGCGCTTCCTTGACGAAACGATACTCTACGAAAGAGATACTGAACTGCGGGCCGCCGCCATAGAGGCCGCCGCTCCGGATATGGCCGGCCTGAGGGAATATTTCCACCTTGGCTACAGGCTGGAGAACGGCGGTTACATAAGCCCGATCGAGAAAGAATAAATCCAGGCGAAAGCGTAAAAAACCCCGGGACCGCCCGGGGTTTTTTATTTACACTGCTTTCCCAAATCCGTGGAAAGCGCAGGGTCGGCCGTAGCGCGGCGCCTGGCAAGCAGAAAAAGCCACATCCCCCCGTTCGAGAAGGTCAGCACCAGCGGGTAAAGCCAGGTGGAGGGCGTGTATTCCCTGATAGCCACCAGCGAGAAAGCCGCCCCCAGGCAGGAAAAGAAATAGCTGGCCGCCAGCTCTTCCCGCGGCTTCAGCCAGGATTTGCGCAGGGTCGGCAGATAACCGATGGTGTCTATAAAACAGACTATCAGCACCGACCAGAAAGGGGTTTTGGTCAGGACCCAGAGGGGGATGGCCGACAGGGCCACGGCCAGCGTTATCCAGTCTGCCCGCGTAATATCCTTTTCGCCTTTGAAATAGCTGATGATCACCAGGAGGAAACAGGTGAAAGAGCCGAAGCCCCGCGCCCAGGAGCCCGGCCCGGCGCCTTCGGCGACCTGAGCGGCGAAGCCGATAGCGGAAATTGTCCCCCAGATGAACCAGGAGAAAACGTGCGGCCTGGTCCTGCCGCGGAAAATATCGGCGAAATACCCGGCGCGGGAGCAAAGCATCAGCGCTATGGATAAAGCGCCGAAGATGAAGCCCGGTTCCTGGTTAAACATAGTTCAAAAAAGGAGGCAGGCACCTTTTTGATGTTTTAGGGCCGCAAAAGGGGCAAAAGGTGCCAGCCTCCTTTTTAATTCCCGTCTTTTTCAACGGGAATGAGCAGACCGCTTACGATAAGTTCCCGGACCATGCCAAATCATACGATATCTGACGCCGGTTTATCCGCGGCGCTGTCTGTCTTGTGCAGTTCCGCCCCTCTATTATGTAGAATATCGGGAAGGCCGATTTGGCGCGGATTACTCCCGATATTGAAACTGCCATGCTTTACAAATACATCATCAAATTCGAGGACGGGGAAGAGAAAACAGTCAGCATAGAAATCGATCCCTCCACGCTGAATCTCCAGACCAGGCAGGACGCCGATCTTCCGGAGTGGGCGCTCCTGGACTGCTGCAAATGCTCCGTCTGCCCTTACAACAGCGCCGAGCATAAATACTGTCCCCTCGCGATGAACCTGGCCGAGGTGACTAAGATGTTCCGCGACAAGACCTCGACCGCGGTCGTGGAGGCGCGGGTCGTTTCCCCGCAGCGGGAGTACTACAAGAAGACCAGCCTTCAGAATGTGCTAAGCTCGATTATAGGCCTGCACATGGTAACCAGCGGCTGCCCGGTGATGAATATCCTGAAGCCTATGGCCAGGCATCACCTACCTTTCTCGTCGCTGGACGAAACTATCTACAGATCCATGTCCTCTTACCTGCTGCAGCAGTATTTCAGGAAGCGGCTGGGCCTTGAACCGGACTGGGAGTTTAAAAAGCTGACCAGGGCCTACGAGGATATCGGCGTCCTGAATCTGGCCATAGTGGAAAGGCTCAGCAGAACCTACGCGAAAGACGCGAACAATAACGCCGTCATCATTCTGGACGTTTTCGCCAAAATGGTCACCATGACCATAGACCAGTCCCGCCCCACGAAAGAGTACATCCTCTCCGAAAAAGACCGGACCTGAAAGGCCGGCAGGCTCTAATCTTTTATAAGCTTGACCCACACTTCGCGCACCCGGGGCCCGTCGTATTCGCACAGGTAGAGCCCCTGCCAGGTTCCCAGCTGAAGCGCGCCTTCGTCCACAAAAACCGCAAGCGACGGCCCCACCAGGACCGCCTTGATATGCGCGGGGGAATTCCCCTCGGCATGGCGGTAAGGGAAGTCCTCCGCCACGCTTTCATTGAGCTTGGCTATGATGTCGCGCTTGACGTCCGGATCGGCGTTCTCGTTTATGGCCAGCCCGCAGGTGGTATGCGGGACGAAAACATGGCAGACCCCGCTCGCCACCCTGTTTTCCCCGACTATACCCTGTACTTCCAGGGTAATATCGGCCATCTCCGACTTCGCCGAAGTCCTGACCTTGAATTTATGGACCATTTTCCCTGCCCCGATGCCCGCCCGGCGGTCCGGGCGAAACTTCCTTTCTATTTTTTACCCCGGCAGGACAGCCGCCCGGGGCGGTCCTCCGGCTCGTAGCAGGCGGTGCAGACCCGCTTCAGCGCGCTGAAAGCCTTCAGCTCCACGTCCGGAAACAGCAGCCCTTCCCTGAGCGGCTGCTCCTTGAGCAGATCGGTGCTGAGATATTTTTTATTATCGTCGGGGAACACGGTCACCACCACCGCGTCACCGCCGAGCTTCTCCTGCAGGATGAGCGCGCCCAGGAAGTTGGCTCCGCTGGAGATCCCCACCCCGAGGCCCAGTTCCGAGGCCAGCTTGCCGGCCATGCCGATGGCGTCGCCGTCGTCCACGCTTACGATGGAGTTCAGCTCTTTGAGCCGGACTATAGCGGGGATGAACTCGTCCGAGATCCCCTGGATGCGGTGCTTCCCTATCTTGCAGCCGGTGCTTAGAGTGGGCGAATTAGCCGGCTCCAGCGGGTGGACCTTCACTGCGGGGTGGACGCTCCTCAGGTAGCGCCCCACGCCCATTATGGTTCCGCCGGTCCCTACTCCGGCGACGAAGGCGTCCGGCTTCAGCCCCTGGAAACCGAGCTGGGACCAGATCTCCGGGCCCGTGGTCCGCTCATGCGCGGCGACGTTGTCCTCGTTGGAGAACTGGCGGGGCAGGAAGCAGCCCGGCTCGGCGGCGGCGAAGTCCTCGGAGAGCTTTATGCTTCCCAGGAAGCCCCCTTCCTGCGAACTGACCAGGCGTATTCTGGCGCCCAGGCTCCTTATGAGGTCTTTGCGCTCCTGGCTCATCCAGTCCGGCATGAAGATCGTGACGGGATGGCCCAGCGCGCGCCCTATGGCCGCGAAAGAAATACCGGTATTGCCGCTGGTGGCCTCCGCTATAGACGCTCCCGGCTTCAGCGCCCCGCACTCGCCGGCTTTACCCAGTATGTAAAGGGCCATCCTGTCCTTGATACTGCCGGTCAGGTTGAAATTCTCGGCCTTGGCATAAATACGGCGGGACTCGCCTTTACAGGTGCAGTCTATGGCCAGCAGCGGGGTGTTCCCCACCAGATGCCCGAGCTCCCGGAAACGGCTGCGGATATTGATTTTCGCCATATGTTTTAATTTTCATTATTTTCTCCCGGCCCCGCTCCCTCCCACGGGCGCCGGCGCCTGCTTCTGGAGGTTTTTGAGGTCGCTTATGGTCCTGGCTATCCTGGTCTTGATCTTTTTGCTGCCGGAAAACTCCAGCGCTTTTTCGTAGCTTTTTACAGCGTCCGGGATCCTATCCGCTTTTTCCATGCAGTAACCCAGGCCCAGGTAAGAATCGGCGAGCTCTTTCCCCGAAGTTTTGAGCTCCCCGGCCTTCTTGATAGCGGAAAGAAAATACTCGCCGGCCCTGTGCCCGTCCCCGGCCCTGAGCAGCATGGCGCCCTGCCGTTCAAGCAGGCCGACCGCGCGGGCGTCCCCGGCGGGAAGAAAACCCAGCGCCGCCCCGTATTCGGCGGCGGCGGAACGGTACTTTTTCCTGACCGCGTATTTGCCGGCGGCGGCAAGGTGGAAATCCAGTTCTCCCTGGGTATCGGCCGCCACCGCCGCGGGCCTGGCTTCCTCGGTCTTAACTTCGGCGGGACCAGCTTCCGCGGGCGGCGTAAACGGGGCTGCGGGCTTCTTTTCCTCCATGCCGGCGACTGCCCGGTCGGCCTTCATAGGGACGCCGGGAAGAGCGAAAGCCGGAGGCGCAGCGCCGGCGGTCTCAACGCGCGGATTCGTGCCGGCGCCGCCTGATTTTCCCGCGCCGGAGCAGCCGGCGAGAAAAGTTAAAATCATGAATGCTGCCGAAATTTTTCTCATATACGTAAATAATACAAAATGCCAGTCCCCAATTGGCAGCCGCCGTCTTGATGCTCAGGAATTTCAAAGTTCTTTATCCCGAGGGAAAAAGTAGACCATTTCAGTATTCGGGCCATCAAAAATGCGTTCCATCACCGTGTTTGGGTCAAGGTTTTTGATTTTTGGTTTAATTTCGTGGAATAGGTACTGTTTGCCGAACATATCGGTGTGGTTGACTGGTATCATAAAGCCGGTATGGCACATATGGCATAGTTCTCTTGCAGTACAAACAGGGTCAAAGGA
>CAMTWW010000060.1:0-1334 GCA_947085555.1 uncultured Elusimicrobia bacterium
AGCGCACCGGCGTCGATTCCCTGGCCATCTCCATAGGCACCAGCCACGGCGCCTTCAAGTTCAAGGTGAAGCCCGGCGAGAGCGCGCCCCCGCTGCGCTTCGACATACTGGAGGAGTGCGAGCGCCGCATCCCCGGCTTCCCGATCGTCCTGCACGGGGCCTCCTCGGTGCTGACCGGCTATATCGACATGATCAACAAGTACGGCGGCAAGCTAGAGAACGCCGTCGGCGTAAGCGCCGACCAGTTGCGCAAAGCCGCCAAGTCCGCCGTCTGCAAGATCAATATAGACTCCGACGGGCGGCTTGTGATGACGGCCGTCATCCGCAAAGTGTTCGCCGAGAAGCCGGGGGAATTCGACCCGCGCAAATACCTGGGCCCCGCCCGCGAAGAGCTGATAAAGATGTACATGGACAAAAACCAGGCCGTGCTCGGTTCGGCCGGCAGGGTATAGCGTTGGAAAACAAATTCGACGTGATAATACTCGGGGCCGGCGCGTCAGGGCTAGCGGCGGCGGTGGAGGCTTCCCGGGCGGGAGCCTCCGTCCTGGCGCTGGAAAAGAACCGCGTGCCGGGGCGTAAAATACTTTCCACGGGTTCCGGGAAATGCAATTTCTCCAATCTTAAAGTAACCCCGGGCGCCTACCATCCCGCCGGCCCGGCTTTCCTTAAGAAAACCTTCTCAGCCCTGCCGCCGGAGGAGGTGCCGGCTTTTTTCGAAGCGCTGGGCCTGCTCTGGGCCAAAGGGGAGAAAGGCAGACTTTTCCCGAGGTCGTTCAAGGCGCAGGATGTGGTGAACGTTCTGCTCAATGAGTTGGAGCTGAGAAGGGTCCCCATACATACCCTCACGCAAGCCCTTTCAGTTTCAGCCAGCAAGGACGGCTTTACCGTAGAAGCCGTGAAAGTGCAGCCCTGGGATAAAAAAGCGCCCGCGGGCGAGAAGAAAGTCTATCACGCCGCCCGGCTTATTCTCGCGGCCGGCGGCGCCTGCTACCCCCGGATAGGCGGAAGCTCCGGCGGCTACGCCATGCTTGAGAATCTAGGCCACTCCGTCTCTCCCGTTTCACCGGCCCTGGTTCCACTGGAGGTCAAAGAAAAAGACATTAAGGAGCTCGACGGCGTAAGGCTGAACGCCGGCTTGAAGCTGGTCTCGGGCGGAAGGGTCATACAGGAGACGGAAGGGGAAATGCTTTTCACTTCATACGGCATCTCAGGCCCGGCGGCGCTGGACCTGAGCCGTGCCGCTATGGCCGCGCTGGAGAAAGGCCCCGTTTTTATCGAAGCCGATTTCCTGCCGGAATATAAGCCGGCGAAACTTGAAGAATTGCTGGCGGAAC
>CAMTWW010000061.1:0-5915 GCA_947085555.1 uncultured Elusimicrobia bacterium
AGGCCGGTAGTAGCCGCGGGCGGCAGGCTGACGGCGGCCAAGGGCCACTGGCATCTCCTGAGAATTTTTAAAGAGCTGAACAAAACAACACCCGGAGCCGCCCTCGTACTGCTCGGGGATGGAGAACTGCGTACCTACCTGCTTAAACTGTCCGCGGGGCTCGGCCTCAAAACTTTTGCAGGCCCCGGTGTCCCGCCGCCCGACGCCGACGTTTACTTCACCGGCTTCCGCGAGAACCCTTACCTGTTCATCTCAAAAGCCCGCCTTTTCGCTTTCACTTCCCTCTGGGAAGGCTTCCCGAACGCTCTGCTGGAGGCCATGGCCTGCGGAACGCCCGTGGCCTCCTCCGACTGCGCCTCAGGACCCAGGGAAATACTTTCTCCCTCTACCGCTCCCTCGGACCGCGCGCAAACGCCTGAGCACGCGCAGTACGGCCTGCTTATGCCCGTCCTTTCCGGTACCAGGCTGCCGGCCGCGGCCCCGCTCGAACCTGCCGAGCTGGCTTGGGCCGATAAAATTCACGAAATGCTGCAGGCCCCGGCCGCTTTGAGAAGCTACGCTTCAGCCGGCCTTAAGCGGGCCGGTGACTTCGACCTTCAAAAGACCGCCGCCCTCTGGCTGGAGCTGCTTAATCTCAGGGTAGAGGGTAGAGGGCAAAGAGTTCCTTATTTATACAAACTCTACCCTCTACCCTGAACCCTCTACCCTGTTTTCACCACATAAAATAAACATCACTGGCTTTCTTCTCTTTCTTTTTCTTCTTGTCCGGCGCGGCTTCCTTTGGCGTTTCGCGGAGTGAGGCGGGCGCCGCTTTCCGCTTGGCCGGCCGCAGGTCCCCGTAGGGATGCCTCTTAACTTCCTCCGGGCGCTGCTTGCCGAACCTTAAAGCCACCGTCACCCTGTGCGCGTCGCCCAGGTCCCCATAAGGGGCGAAGGCATAATCCACCCGCAGTTCCCTGTTTGTAAGCCCCACGCCCGCGGTGAACCCGGGGCCGGCATAACGGCTGCGCCCGGTCTTATAGCCGGCCCTGAAAAGGAAATATTCCCTGGGCCCCGCGCGAAGGCGGCCTTCAGCGCCTACCGCTAAGGCCGCGCCGGCTTCCCCCGCCTTCACCCCGTCGACTGCGACCATGAAATTTCCCTGGAAGCTGCGCGAGAGCCCCGCCCTGAGGATCAGCGGCAGGTCGAAGGCGCGCGAGCCGAACTTGAGCCGGCCGCCGAAATTGGACGCGGAAGCGCCGAACCGCCATTCCCCGCCGGTCTTTAAGATACCGGCATCCCCGGCCCAGGCCAGCGCCTTGCCGCCCGCAGCCTGCTGTGACAGGGCCTTAAGCGCAGCTCCGCCGTAAAAATTATTCCCGAGGGCGCCGGAAAGCCCGGCGGAAACAGCCCCCTCCAGCGAACTGAACGTCCCAGCCTTCTCCCCTGCGGAGTCGTACTTGTTCATGCTCCCGCTGAAAAGCGCGTTTACGCCGCCGAAAGCGGTGAGGCGCGCGCCCAGAGGCTGCACATAGGCCAGGGTTTCGTTGCGTATCCCCTCCAGCCACTCATTATGCCCGAGCAGTATTTCCTTCTTGCCTAGGAGGGCCGTCCCGGCGGGATTGTAAAAAACGCTCAGCGCGTCGTCTCCGGCGGCGCAATAAGCGCCGGAAAGGGCCGCGCCCCTGGCCCCGGCATCCAGCTTAAGGAAAGGCAAAGCCTCCGCCCCCGCGCCAGCACCAGCACCGGCGGGCACGGCGGAAAGGATCATTATAAGGAGGGCGAAGGCGGTTTTCATATTACCAGACTATGAAGAATTTCCCCCTCCCTTTTCCGTAGTTGGAAGTTTTTACCAGGTAAATATACAGCCCGCTTGCCGCCCTAGCGCCGCCCTTGAGGCGTCCGTCCCAGGAGGCGATGTTCAGCCCGTTTATCCCGTCGCCGGGAGCCAGGGTCCGGACCAGTTCCCCCGCCTCATTGTAAATATACACCTTTGTTCCGGCCGCGTCGGCCGGGACGCCTTCTATGGTCAGGGAAGGCACGGAACGGAAATCGCAGGGGTTAGGGTAGGCTTTGAGCGAGCCTATGTCGGTTTCCGAGACGCCGGCTGACCTGACTGAATAGACGGAGAAGTGGGAAACCTCGGCGGACAAAGTATTGGCGGCAGCGTTGCGTACGACTCCCGGCAGCGGTGTCCACTTGGCCGCAACGGGGTCCATATAATAGAGCCACGCGGTGTTTTCCCTCAGCAGGTCCATGTCAATCCTGCCGTCGTTGTCGGCGTCGGGATAGACCATCGTTATCGTAAGCGGTGCGGGGAAGGTGGTCACGGCCGCCCCGGCCCCGTCCCTGGCGGTGAATTCCCTGGCCAGGTCGGCGGAAAAGATCTTTCTGGAATCCGCCGAGGCGGAGTCATGGGCCGCCACCGTGCCGGCGGGCACGGTAGAGATTGAAATAAAAAGAGTACCCGTGTAAGCTCCGGAGGACACCAAAACAGAAGTCCCGTCACTGTTGGAGATGGTCCCGCTAGAGCCGCCGGTCAGGGAAGTGTTGATGGTGAACGTGCCGCCGGAGGTTATGGCGGTCCCGGCATTGCCGGCCAGGTCGGACGCGCTGAAATTAAAAACAGCCGTGCTGGTAGAATAGTAGGACTGGATATAGCCGGATGCGGTCCACGTGGAACCCACCAGGTAGGTCAGCGTAAGCGGGACTGACAGGCCTTTAAAATCGGTGAAAGAGAGCTGCGGGTTCCCGGACAAGGCATTCAGCTCGGCCACTATCAGCTTCGCGCTGAAGGCCCCGGTCTTAACCGGGACGGACGAAGTTATGATCACCCTGGCCGTGGGGCTGGTAGTATCCACCCTCAGGCCGTCGGAAGAACTTACGCCTGAAGCAGTGCCGGAAATCGGATACGCTTTCACTGAAAAATAATAGTCCGCCCCCTCGGTAAGGGAGAGGCCGGTTCTAGTGGCCGACAGTGCGGTTCCAACATTAGTTACTCCGACGGTGTTAAAAGCGCCGGGTGTAGTGCCTATAGTGTATGTGTAGCTGCTTATTCCGCTTGAGTGCGAGGAGGCGCCCCAGTTGGCCGAAAGCGTGATCTTGGAGCGGGTATAATCAGCGTCGTCCGCAGTGCCGTCGTTGATATAGGGGATATCCGTCGCCGCTCCGGGGTCTACAGAAAGAGAATCTGAAGCCGGGGTGGCGTCGTAGGCGTTAAAATTATCTTTAGCGCGCGCGTACATAGTGTGCGTGCCCGCGGATAATGAAGCGGCCGTAAAGGTAAAGCTGTCAATGGTCTGGTCGAAAGCTCCGTCGCGGGGAGTCGCGGCGGCCCAGACTGCGCCGTCCACATTGTACTCCACCGAGGCTATACGGTTTATGCTTATATTATTGGCCACTCGGGGGCCTCCCCAGAAAGCGTAGGTATTACTGTTCGGATAAGCCGCTGTGGAATGTGCCATGCCGTAATAGACCGGAGAAGTGTTGGTGGTCGGATCTGGGGTAAAGGGATTAAGCGCCGTAGTCGGCGGCAGATCGAGTATATCCAATATTCCGTTGGCGGGAATACCATCGTAACTCCAGCCGAGCATACGCTCCGTATGCTGGCAGACCGCGGGAGTATTATAAGGACCGGTCTGGCCCCGCATGATACAGGCAACCGGTGAGCCGCCGTTTTCACAGTTGGTATTAGGCCAGTTCAGATAGCCCGCTCTTTGCGTAGTTGTGCAATCGGAAGCCGCGTACTCGTCCAGCGCGTAAAAGATATGCCCTGTCTCATGAGCAGTCACGGCGGCTATATTATCTATCCAGTAGCCGCCGTTATCATAAGTCATCACCGTGAAAGGCCCGCCGAGATAAGCGTAGGCGAAATAACCGTCCGGGAATTCGCCGTCGGCGTCCACCTGGCTGTCCACCATGAAGATAGTAAAAGACCAGTCGGCTGAATTCGCCAGGCGCATATCATTATTGTAGTGGAAAACCCTGTCGCCATAATCCGCTTCGGTGTAGCCGAGCTTGCCCATCACCTGCTTTATCCAATCCTCCTCCCCTTTAGGGCAGGCCGGCGTCGCCGGTGAGTAATTCGGGTCAATATTGCAGTTTATCGGCTCATAGCCGGTGGTTACGGTGATATTGCTATGAACGAAGGACAGGTTGGCCGCGGAATTCCGGGCCGCCCACCAGGTCATGGCCTGGGTCACTCCGGTGATCACCGCGTCCTTTTTAGAGGTAGTCCAGTTCCCGGTCTCTGTTCTCGGAGCGATAGAGCCGTCGCTCTGCACGAAAATAATATTCACCGCCACCCTGCCCATCAGATATTCGCTGGTGTCATAAAAGCCCGCGCCGTACGGGGCGGCGGCGGCCCGCAGGGAACAGGCGAGCAGGAGGAGGATGGCGGCTGTCTTTCCCATTATTTTTTCCGGAATATCCGCGAGTCTTTGAGTATCGGCCCGGGTGATTCCACTATAACCTCGGATATTTCCGACCAGGTTCCGGGGGCCGCGCCGTCGGAGCCCATCACGCGCATGTAGTAGGGCGTGTCCCGCTTAACGGGCAGGCCGGAGAGTTTATAGGTGCAGGTATCGGTGAAGACGTCCAGCAGCGGGGCTTCAAAATCAGCCGTCTCTGAAAGCTGTAGGTGATAATATTTGAAGGAAACCGGCGAGGCCCAGGAGAGGGGCTTACCCTTAAGCCTGCTTTTAGCCTGCACCGGCGGCGCGGCCAGTTTTGGGCCGGCGGCGCGGGAAGGTTTTGAAATTGCGAAGGAATAGATCCCGGAAAAAGCGCCTTCTTTCGTTTCCCCGGTATTAAGGGCCATAATTCCGGCCACGCGCCAGTAATAAATTCCGTCCTTCCAGAAGGCCGGCACAAGGCTGTAGCTGTTGCGCGCAAGTACGGTTTCAAGACCGATAGATTCAAAGGCCTCGTCCGCGCTGACCTGCAGCCTGTAAGCGGTGGCCTTCATAACCTCGTTCCAGGTAAGCCTGAGCGCGTCACCTTTGCGCCCGACCTGCTGCACCTTCGAGCTGATCACAAGCGGGGCCTCGGGCGGGTCCTCCACGAAGCGCTTGTTCCAGGCATTGACGGCGAAGACGGCGTTCTCGCCGTAGCGGGCGAAGGAGCTCCAGTCGTCCACCTTGTCGCGGTAGACCAGGGCGCCGAATTTATCGCTTAGCTGTTTGTCCAACTCGCGCGGTATGTAGCCGACGAAAACGCTGGGCGGATGGGAATGCAGTAGCTTGGCGCCGTTCTTCTCCAGGAAATCCTGGAATTTCCTGTCAAAAACAGTACGCTCGGAAGGAACGACCAGGAGCGCGTTGGCCGGCGATTCGTCAGCCGCGCTGGCTGGCGAATAGAACATGAAAATAGCCAGCACCAAGTTCAATTTGATCATAATCTCTCCTGGATTACCGCTATGATATTATAAATAAACCGTTTTGCGGATTTATTACGAAGTTTTTGGTAGAATAAGGTAACTACTCAGGTAGACAGAATTCAGTAGTCAGAATTCAGAATAACAGAACTTTATCTCGTTGCCGGAGTTCACCTTCTGGCTCCTGAATTCTGACTTCTGGCTACATGAGCAGTTACAGAATAATTACATGGCAGACAGCCGTTTAGCCGTTACCGAGGAATGCGTGGAGCCGGAGCTGATAAGCCCCGGCGGCAGCCCCTATAAGCCGCGCAGCGAAGAGCCCCTGCGGCAGCGCCCTCCAGAGAAGCCGGGCTTCTTCACGCGCCTTAAAATACTCCTGGCAGCCGGCCTCGCCCTCATCGGCATAGGGCTGTTCACCGTCGGCGCTCTGCTCACCTCCACCGTCATCGGCGCCATCATCGGCATCCCGCTCATGCTGCTAGGCGCGGCCGCCTTCGTTCTTCTCTTCCTCCTCGCCTCCGGCTCCCCCATAATCTTCCGCCGGTTCTAAATTACTTCA
>CAMTWW010000062.1:0-3798 GCA_947085555.1 uncultured Elusimicrobia bacterium
AGGACATGAAGCGTTGCGGGGCCATGATGCAGATTTGGCTCCTGAACCACCGCTTCCGCCAGCACCGGGAATTCGTCGCGAGGATCTCCCTGGGGAAGATCCAGTGTGTGGTGCAGGACCGCACCATCTGGGAAGACACCATCTTCGCCCGCATGCTCAACAGGCACCCTGACAAGATCATCTCCGACATGGACTACAACACCTACCTGGACCTGTTCGACAATATGGTCCTCCGCGAGATGGTCTTCCCCCAGTTGATGATCTTCTTAGACTGCAGCGTCGAGACCTCCATCGCCCGCATCAAGTCCCGCGGGCGCAGCATGGAAAAGAGCATCGACCCCTCGTACCTGAAAAGCCTGCAGGAGAACTATTACGAGTTCATCGAGGAGATGGAGGACGCCGGCGTGCGCATCCTGCGCCTCAACTGGGAAGGCTACCAGCCGATCAGCGAGGTAGCGCGCCTGGTGCATGAGTATTCCCTTAAGCCCTCCGCCTTCACCAAATGGGTGCGGCCGCTGCGCAAGCTGGGGATGGACAACAAGGCCAACCTGCCGAACAAGGCTATAAGTAAAGGCTAAAGGCTGAAGGATGAGGGATGAGGGATGAAGGAGAGAAGTGCGGGAAAACAGAAATATCTTTTCTGCCCTCTACCCTCTACCCTCTACCCTCTACCCTTTCTGTATGATGCGCCCTAACGGAATTATCATAGCCATAGACGGGCCGGCCGGCGTCGGCAAATCCACCGTGGGGAAATTGGTGGCGGGACGCCTGGGCTACAGTTTTATAAGCACGGGCAAGATGTACAGGGCGCTGGCCTGGAAAGCCCTGGAGAAAGGCATAAGCCTCGGGGACGACGAAAAGCTGGCGGCGCTGGCCGGCTCCGTTAAATGGGAATTTACAAAAGGTTCCGGGCCCGAGGCCGGCGTGTCGCTGGACGGACGCAGGCTGGACCTGGAACTCTCAGAAGAAAGCGTAAGCAAAGCCTCCTCCGGCATAGCCAGGCTGGCCGGAGTGCGGCTGTTCATGAAGGACATGCAGCGCCAGGCCGGGCTCGACGGCGGCGTGGTGATGGAGGGCCGGGATATAGGCACCAACGTTTTCCCCGACGCCGAACTTAAAGTTTACCTGGACGCCTCTCCCGAAGCGCGCGCCAGGCGGCGCTTCGGCCAGTTGATGGCCCGGGGCCTTGCGGCTGATTATGCCGAGATACTGAGTTTTATAATAAAGCGGGACGCCCAGGACTCGGGACGCAGGAACAACCCGCTTAAAAAAGCGGAGGACGCCCACTACCTGGATTCCACCGCCATGCCGCGCGAGAAAGTGGTGGACGCCATAGTGGACCTGTTCAAGAGCTCTCAGCCCGGCTAGGCGCCGTATAAGGCTCACAGCGATAAACAAAATGCCAAGCGAACCACATAAAGAAAGACCGCTGTCGCTCCTCCTGTTCTACGCTTTTTGCCGGTTCTTTTTCAGGCTCTTCAATTCCCTGGAAGTGAAGGGGCTCGACAGGATCCCGCCCGCCGGGCCGCTCATCATAGCCTGCAACCACCTTTCCAACTCCGACCCGCCCGCGCTTACTTCCGCCATCGCGCTGGTGCGCCTGCCGAATGTGATAGCCAAGAAAGAGCTGTTCTCCTGCTGGCCCATGGGCGGCGTACTAAGGAGTTGGGGAGCAATCCCTATAGACCGCGCCAGGGAGGGGGGGGACCTCGGGGCACTGCGCGGCTGCCTCACGGCGCTTAAAAAAGGCGGCTGCCTGATCATCTTCCCCGAAGGCACACGCGCCAGGGGCCGGAAGCTTAAGCCGAAGCCGGGAGTCGCCCTTCTGGCCCATAAATCCGGGGCGCCGGTGCTGACCGCGCGCATTTTCAACAGCGATAATTTCTCAAAATTAGGTAAAATAACTATTAAGTACGGCACGCTCAGGAACTTCGTCCCGCCGGCCGACGGAGACCTGAAGGCGGCCTACGCCAGCTTTTCAGAAGCTTTGCTGGCCGATATCTTTTCAATTAAAGAGGAGTAGTACCCCATGGAAACCAACCAGACCCCACAAGCGGAAGAGCAGGAGAACGCCAATAAAGAGGCGGCGCCCGGAGCCGATGAAGAGCTTTCGATGGCCGACCTCCTGAAGGCGGAGGCCCGGGTCTCCGAAAAAGTTCATTCGCGCGGCGTGGTCACCGTGAGGGTGGTCCAGGTCACCGCCGAGCTCGTGCTCGTGGACATCGGCGAGAAAAAAGAGGGCGCCATCCCGCTGGCCGATTTCCAGGACGAGACAACCCCCGTGCCGGGCGACGAGGTCCAGGCCGTGCTGGGGTGGAGCGAAGCGACGCAAGTCAATGAGCGGAAAAAAGGCGGGGAAGGCCGCTATACCATGCTGTCCCACCGCCGCGCCCGCGAAAAGGCCGCCTGGGAAATGACCAGGAAAATGTTCGAGGCGAAAGAGCGCGTGAAGGGCAAGGTCACAGAGATCGTCAAGGGCGGCTATATCGTGGATATTTCCGGGATGCGCGCCTTCATGCCGCTTTCCCTCTCGGAGTTGGGCGGGGCGCACAGGCACTATCTGCCGCCCAACGCCAGGATAAAGTTTTATATCACGGACTTCAACGAGAAGGACCGCAAAGTGGTCGTCTCCCGCCGGCAGGTGCTGGAGGAGGACGAAAAAGCGCGCCGCAGTTCGGTGCTGGCCGAGGCCGCTCCCGGCGGCATCGTGCGCGGCGTAGTGTCCAAAGTCATGGAGGAGGGCCTGCTGGTCCGCTTCCAGGGCATCGAGGGCCTGGTACGCCCCGAGGACGTGGCCTGGCGGAACCCCCGGGAGGCTCTTAAGACCTACAAGCGCGGCCAGCGGGTAAAGTGCAAGATCCTCGCCGTGGACAAGGAAGGGGAAAAACTGACTTTCGGCTTTAAGCAGCTTCTGCCCAACCCGGTGGACATGCTCAAGCGCAAATTCGCCTATCGTTCCCTTCTGAAGGCCACGGTCGTTTCCGTCGCCCCCGAGGGCGCGCTGCTCAAGGTGAGCGACCAGGTAGAGGGCTTTGTCACTCCGGAAAATTACGGCTCCGAGGGCGCGCCCAAGGAAGGCCAGGAGATCAAGGGCGTGGTGGTGGGGATCAACTCAACTGATTTCCGCCTGACCCTTTCCATAAAGAGCTGCGAGGAGACCGAGGACCGCCGGCGCATGGCGCAGTATTTAAAGGGTTCTCCGACCCTGACCCTGGGCCAGATCCTGCTGGAGAATTCGGAGGATGAAGGTGAGTTATGAGTCCCGTTCCGTGCCCGGAACTGGACAAAACAGTTCTTCCTCTATGCCGTTATCAGGAGATAAGCCCGGCTCGCTAAGACGCGCCCTCAAAAAACTTCTTCACTCCTACGGGGCGCCGCTGGGCATGTTCTTGTTCTTCGTGCTGGCGGCGCTCTATATTTTTATGGGGCGCGGCAGGACCCCCCTTCCGGAATTCCCGCGGGCCCCGGATGAATTCATGCAGGCCGCCAGGGCCGAGCGCAGGCTGGCGGAGCTCGGCAAGCTCCTGGCCGGGAACCCCGAAGACATAAACGCCCTGGCCGAGTCCGGCCGGCTCAAGTACCAGCTCGGCCGGCCGCGCTATATAGAAGCCATCGCCGACCTGGAGCGCGCCCGCAAGCTGGGCCTGGCCGACGCCCGCTCTTTCTATTACCTCGGCAGCATGTACCAGGAGGTGGGCCTCTATGATTTCGCGGCGCAGGAATACCGCAAGTTCCTGAATAATTTCCCGGGCGACTCCGAAGCCCGGATGCTGCTGGCCAAACTTTCCTATTCGGCCG
>CAMTWW010000063.1:0-3927 GCA_947085555.1 uncultured Elusimicrobia bacterium
AAAACTATAATACCGGTTAATGTAGCTGTATCCATAAGTAAGTTGTAAGGATTAAGTGGTAAGGATTAAGTTCTAAGCAGTGAGCAGAATCTTAATCCTTCCCCACTACTTCCTGTCAAAACCTTCCAACGGGTTCACGCATTTCCGCTCGGCGTATACTTTTTTCTTATACTCCACGACCTTGGCTATAACCTCGTCCACGGAGTTCTTGACCAGGAAGCGGTTGCCTGTAGCCAGGTTCAGCACGGTGTCGGGCGCGGCTTCGACACTTTCTATAAGTTCGGCGTTCACCACAACCATGCTCCCGTTGAGTTTTTCGAGCTTTATCATAAGGGTATTATACTAATAGTAAGTAGTGAAGTAAGTAGTAAGGATTAAGGATTAAGTTATAAGCAGTGAGCAGAATCTTAATCCTTAATCCTTACTACTTGCCCTTGATGGCCCACTTGAGCCTGTCGGCCAGGGACGCTTCCATGTCTTTATAGCGCTCCAGCGCCGCGGCAAGCTCCTCTATGCGGGCGGCGTCGGCACCAGCCTGCCCGGCGGCGGCGGACTGCAGGTTCGCCAGGCTGGAACGCTCGGCCTCGAGCAGGCTCTCGCTCTCCTGGGATTGGAGATCCAGCTGCTGGATCTTCTGCTTGAGGAACAGAACTTCGGATTCGAAGCTGGTGCGATTCTCGCTTTCCAGCCTGAGATTCTCGGCCTGCGCTTTCAGGGCGGCGGCCAGTTTGGCGGCCTCGGCTTCGTCGGCGGCTTTCCGGGCCTCCAGCGCCGGGAGGCTTTCACGCAGCCTGGCGAACTCTATGGAGACGCGCTGGAGCTCGCCGGCGATCTCCCGGGCGGCTTTCTCCGCCGTCTCTCTCTGCGCTACGGCGGCCGCGGCCTGGGCTTCCTGCCTGCGGACTTCCGCTTCCTGGCGGCGGGCCTCGGCCTCGGACCGGGAAAGCCGGTCCTCGAATTCTTTGGTCCTGGAGGCCAGCGCCCTGTCATAATCGGCGGCTACGGCCGCAAGGCGGCGGTTCTCGCTCTCCAGCCTGACTACGGAATCCAGCGCGGAGGAAACGGCCGCCTTCGATTCCTGCAACTGCGAAGCATGGGATTCCTTCAACTGGCGCCTGATGGCGTTCTTTTCCGCTTCGGCGGCGGCCTCATACTGCATACGCATCTGCGACAGCTTGGCGTCGTACTCGGCCTGGCGCCCGGCGGCCTGCCTGGCCGTCCCGGCCTGGTATTCGGCGGCCTGCCTGGCCAGCTCGGCCTGGCGTCCGGCGGCCGCTTTTGAAAGCTCCTGCTGGTGAGCGGCGGCCAGTCTCGCGGTCTCTTCCTGGTGGGCGCGGACCGCCTCAGCCAGCTCTTCCGCGTGCTTGTGCGCCAGCTCCAGGCCGCAGCCATTCTTCACCCTGGCTATCTCGGCCTTGAAATTTTCCGATTGGGAGTGAAGCTCCTGCTGGTGGGCGGCTTTCAGGCCGTCGCTTTCCAGCTTGAGGCGCTTCAGTTCCTCGAGCTGGGCGGCCATGTTCTGCGCCAGCTGCATTTTTTCCAGCTTCAGCTGGCCGCGCTCCTTGTCGAGCACGGCGTTTATGGCCTGCACCCGGGAGACAAAACCCTTGAGCTTTATCAGCTCGGAGATCGCCCTGATCTTTTCGCCGGAAATCTCGGCCAGGGCTTTGTCTTTTTCCTGAAGCTGGGCATCAAACCTGGACTGAATTTTTTTCACCTCTTCGTCCTTCTCGGCGTTCTTACGGTCGGAAATAGAGCCGAGTTCGGCCTGTAGGCGGCCCAGCTCGGAATTGTGTTTTTCGTCACGGTGCAGCGCTTCCAGGCGGGCGGCCTCTTCACGGGCGCGCACCGCGGCGTTCGTCATTTCCTCGCGTCCGCGCAGCAAGATATTCTCCGACCTGAGGTCGGCTATTTCCCGCTCTTTCTCAGGGATCATCTTTATATAGGATTCTATGGAGGCCTTTTCGCGCTCGGCGCGGGCCACCTCGTCGCGGAGCTTGGAGGCTTCGCGCTCCGTCATCTCTTTTTCCATCGAAAGCCTGCGGTATTCGTCCTCAAGGTCGCGCAGCTTCTCGGCCGCCGACTTCAGCGAGCGTATCGTCTCTTCGCGGCTTGAAATTTCCTTCTGCCACTGGGCTTTTTCGTCCAGCCAGCGGCGCTCCATCTCCTGGAGGCGGTAGATAAAATGACCCTCTACGTCCTTGCCCTGGGTTTCGCGCTCGGACAGTTGGTTCTTGAGCGTCTGCATCCAGGTCTCGCGCTCCTGGGACAGGCGCATTTCCATCTCTTTGATCTTGCCCTTGAGCGAAAGCCTTTCCTCCTCTACCTCGTGGTCGCGGCGGTCGCGGCGCATCTTCTCCTGTATGTCCTTCAGCGAGGATTCCACGCGCGAAGACAAAGCTTCGTCCTGCTGGTTCTTGAGAGTGGCCAGCAAAGCTTTTTCTTTTTCCTGCGAAAGCATTTTCTCCATGTCGGAGATCTTTTTCTCCAGCTTGTCCTTCTCCTCCTGCATCCTGCGGGCCTCCGCTGCGGAGGCCTCTTTCAGAAGCTGCGCGGAGTTGTCCTTCTGCTGCTGGGGCTGCTGGAACTGCGGCATGCCCGGGGAAGGCATGGCGCCTGAGGGAAGCTGGGGCATCGCCGGCAAAGCGGGCTTCGCTCCCCCCGGGGGAGTCGGCAGATTGGGCTTGAACATGCCTGGAGGCAGCGGCGGCATGCCGGGCTTTGGAAATTTATTGTCCCTGTCGTCCATAGAGTTAATGACCGTCGCTGTTATACCGCTATATACATTCTAAAGGAAGCCGATTTCAATAAAGTTAAAAAAATATTAACAGGTTACTTCCCCACCGACTGCTTAAAGCCGGCCAGCCATTCGGCGGCGGTGGGATCGCCCGAAAGGGCGGCGTATTTCTCATAAGCCGCCACGGCTTCGTCCACGCGCTGCAGCGAGTAATAGGCGGCCCCGAGGTACTGCCAGGTCTGGGGATCCCCGGCGGCGATTGAGGAGGCGTATTCCAGGTACTGCAGGCTTTCCTGCGCTTTCCCCTGGTTGTACATCTCCACCCCGGCGGCCAGGTACTGGGCGGCCTGCGCTATCTGTTCGGGTGCAGGCCCCTCGGGAACTTCAGGCTTTGAGCCGGACATACTCTCGTACTTGCGGCGCCGTTCGTCCCCGGAGGACAGCTCGCCGCCGTCTATTATATAGACCTCCTGCGAGCTGCCCTGGCGGGCGGTTATTTTCCCCTCCGCCTCCAGCTTCTTTACGGCGTCCAGAATCTTGGTCTGCGCCTCGTCTATCTGCCCGGCGCTGACCCCGGTGGAGTACTCCATGATCTCCTTGATGGCGTTGGCGGCGCCCTGCGACATGTTGGAGAAGAACTTCTCCACGATGGCGGGGTCGGCCTTGCTGAGCGCCCTGGCGATATCTTCGTTGCCGACGCCTCTTATGATAGTCTGCAGGTCCTTATCGGAATAGGTCGGGAGGTCCTCGAACATCAGGATGGCCCTCTTTATCTTCTCGTAGATATCCGGCTTCTGGGTCTTGAGATACTCCAGGATGTTCTTCTTGATGGCGGGGTCGGCCTCCTCCAGCATCTTGATCATCCGCTCAATGCCGCCCATCACGAAATCCACGCTTTCGCGTATGTCTTTATCTATGGCCTCTATCTGCGTGCGGGCGACCTGCCGCACCGTCAGGGCCTCCAGCGCAACCTTGGACTGCATCTCTATAGGCAGCATGGAAAGAGCCTGCCTGGCCAGGTCGGGCTTCATATAGCTCAGCACTATGGCTATGACCCAGGGATCCTCTTTGCGCATCAGGAAGAGGTAGATGAGGCGCCTAAGGTTCTCCTCGGTCAGGTAGGTAAAGGGTTCAAATTTCTTCATAGTCTCGTCCTCTTCTTCGCTCGCCGCCTGCCCATAGGTCATGTC
>CAMTWW010000064.1:0-2675 GCA_947085555.1 uncultured Elusimicrobia bacterium
ATATCCCCAGAGGCGTAGGCGAATATTCTGGAGTCGGCCTTCCTGTTCTTTTGCAGGGTTTCGGCCTTCTCGAGGCTGAGGTAGCCGCCCAGCTGCTCCTCATAATATTTGCGTATCTTTTCCTTGTAGCGGCCCATGTCCAGCGACAGGGTGAAATACCTGCCGAAGATATTCTCGGTATAAAGGTCGGTATAAGTCCCGCGGATGAAGCTCTTCAGAAGGGCGGGGTCTGCCTTCATGCGCTCATGCACATAGATATGCTCGGCAAGGTAGGCTTCGTATTCAAATTCCAGCGGGTTCGCCCCCGCGTCCTGGCGGTATTCCGGGTAGAGGTAGCACTGCGCGGCGTGCACCAGTTCGTGCAGGTAGATGGGGTTGGCGTATTTCACCAGCTCGGAGCGCACTTTCTTATTGCCCCACAGCACCTCCACCACCTGGGCGTCCTTAAAGCCTTTGGCCTCGAATAATTTCAGGATATACCTGGAGTTGAAATAGACCGCGTTCTTTTCCGGATCGAACCAGGCGAAGAGGGGAGAAGAATCGCGCCGCACGAGCACGCGCAGGCCGGCATAGCCCTTTGTCTTTTCGAGCCTGGCGTAGAGCTCCCTCCCCGCCGGGACGGAACGGAGCTGTGCCTCAAACTCTTTCTTCAATTTGGCGCTCAGCCTGGCGTCGTACTGGTAAGCCCCGGCAAAAGCCGGGAGCAGGAAAAGCGCCAGAAATAAAAGTCCCCTCTTCATATGAGGGATATTATAGTCCTTTAATAAGATTTGACAAAGGGCCCGGCAATGTATAAGATTAGGTATCAGGTTCGACTCATTTTAGCTGGAGGACCATATGTCTGAAAACAAAGGCGGAGAAATAATAGGCACTTTCCTGGTAGGCGGCCTCATCGGCGCGGCCCTCGGTATATTGTTCGCCCCCAAATCCGGTAAGGCCACCCGCGCCGAACTGGGCGACTGGATGGACGAGACCAAGGAAAAAGCCAAGGAAAAATTCGAGAAGCTCGAAGAAGAAATAAAGAGCCGTAAAGAACATCTGCTTAAGCATACGAATTAGTCAGGTTAAAACGTGAAAGTCCCGTCCGCCTAAGCGCGGACGGGACTTTTATTTTATACCACAGATTTCCCCGCGGCTTTACCAAGCTTTGATTCCAGCGGGGCAAGGAACCAGCCCAGGGTGAAGGTCGAGACTGTGCCTATCACTATTATCCAACTCCAGCCTATGGGCGCCAGGCCTTTTTCAGAGAGGTAAAGCGTAAGCCCGGCCAGGACCGCGCTTATGAACATGGCCAGCACGTTGCCGCGGTTGGCCGCCCTTTTAGTCAGCAGGCCCAGCAGGAAAACGCCCAGGAGGCTGCCGGCGGTGACGCCGTTTATCTTGAAAGCCAGCCAGAGCATGCGGCCGGAACCGGCGGAGCACAGCCAGGCTATGACGGCGAGCAGGAGGCCGAAGCAGACCACGCTGATCCGCGAAACGAACAGATAATGCTTTTCGCTGCCGTCCTTCTTTATCAGCGGCCTGTAAATATCGGTTATGAACGACGAGGAAAGCGAACTCAGCGGCGAGTCTATGCTGGCCATCACCACCGCGATAAGCACCAGCCCTTTCAGCCCGGCGGGCAGCACGTACACGGTAAAATGGGACAGTATCTTGTCCGGGTTGGCGGGCAGCGGCAGGCCGGGATTCTGCTTGTAGAATACGAAGAGCAGCGTGCCTATGCACAGGTAAAGCGCGGTGACGGGGAGGCTGGCGAAGATGGTCGCTATGATGGTTTTCTGGCTCTCCCTCCGCGTCTCAAGCGTCAGCAGGCGCTGCATCAGCTCCTGGTCGGTCCCGAAGGCCGCCATGGAGCCGAAGATGCCGTTGAGCACCGCCGCCCAAAGCAGATTGGGGTCTTTAACGCCCCAACCCACGTTAAAGAGAGAAAGCTTTCCGGCGTCGGAAGCCAGCTGCCAGGCCCCGGAAAAGCCGCCGTCTATGTGCAGCAGCAGGTAGCCGGCTACCGCCAGGCCCGCCACGTAAAAAGTCACGGCTTCAAAAGCCCCCGTCCATAGAACGGCCTTTATCCCTCCGAAGCCGATAAAAAGGATACTGACCAGCGTAAAAAAGGCTAGGGTGTACCCCAACTGCCAGCCCATGATGACCGAGACCGCCAGCGAGGCCGCGTAAAGCCGCACGCCGGAGGCGAAAAGCCGCGTTACAAAAAAGAAAGCCGAGCCGGCATACTGCGTTTCGGCGCCGAAGCGGTGCTTCAGGTATTCATAGATGGTCGTGCAGTTGAACTTGTAGAAAGCCGGTATGAAAAAGAAGGCTATCAGGATGCGGGCGGCGGCCGAGCCGATGAAGAATTGCAGGTACTGGAGGTTTTCCGAGAAGCCTATCGGCGGGATGCCCACGATGGTCATGGCGCTTATCTCGGTGGCCACGAAAGAAAGGGTCCCCACCCAGACCGGCGTCTTGCGGCTGCCCAGGAAATAGTCCTGCGTGTCTTTTTCGCCCCTGCCCTTGAAATAAGCTATTAAGAAGAAGGCTATGACAGCGGCTCCGAGCAGGCCATAATCCAGCGGGGCAAGCCCGGTAATTTGCGCTGAAGCGGCAGTTTCGTTCAAGATTTTTTCCCGCGCGCCCCGGCTTTTTCAGATCGGAAGAGCACACGTCTGAACTCCAGTCAC
>CAMTWW010000065.1:0-1965 GCA_947085555.1 uncultured Elusimicrobia bacterium
ACCGCACAGCGCCTATCTCAAAATAGCCGACGGCTGCGACAACCGCTGCGCCTACTGCCTTATCCCTTCCATACGCGGCGGCTTCCGCTCCAAACCGGTGGACTCCCTGGTAGAGGAAGCGCGGAACCTGGCCGAAAGCGGGGCGGTGGAGATCTCTTTGATAGCCCAGGACACCACCTCCTACGGGATCGACCTCTACGGCAGGCCCAGGCTGGCCTGGCTGCTGAACGCCCTGCTGAAAATAGAAAGCGTGAAATGGTGGCGGCTGATGTACGTCTACCCCGAGCGCCTGACCCCGGAAGTAATTGAGCTCCTGCGGTCCAATAAAAGCGTGTGCCGCTACCTGGACATGCCGCTGCAGCACGTGTCGGACAGGCTCCTGAAGCGCATGAACCGCAGCTCCACTGAAAAGTCGATAAAGGACAAAATAGCTGAACTGCGGCGCGCCATGCCGGATATAGCCATTCGCACTAATTTCATAGTCGGCTTCCCAGGCGAAACGAACGAGGATTTCAACAGGCTGCTGGGCTTCGTGAAAAAGACCCGCTTCGACAATGTGGGCGTCTTTAAATATTCAAGGGAGCCCGGCACCCCGGCCGCGGACCTCCCCGGGCAGGTCCCGGAGGAGGTCAAGGAAGAGCGGGCGGAGGCGCTGATCGGCGCCCAGAGCAGGGTCCTGGACGTGATAAATGCGGAGCTTAAAGGCAGGAAGCTCGACGTCCTGATGGACTCGCCGCTATCAGGCCGCACCTGCCGCGACGCGCCTGAGATAGACGGCCGGGTGGAAGTCGCGGGCGGGAAACCCCTGAAAGCGGGGGATTTTGTAAGTGCGAAGATCACCGGCGCCATCGGCTATCTGCGCCGGGCGGAACAGGTTTAGGAGAGAAAATGAAAGCTAAGCACCTCACCATAATGCTCACGGATATTAGTGCCCTCCAGCGAGATAGGCTACCGCCAGTTCAAGGGCATCCCCGACAAGATCAAGGTCTACAAAGTGCTGAACGAGGACCCCGTAACAGCGGAAAACCCCGGAGAAACCGCGGCGCGGGAGCCGCACGCTGAAAACCCGGCGCCCGATAAAGGCAAACCGGAAGCGGAAAAAGAAACCGTTTTTGAAGCCCCCGGCGGAATGGCCGGGATGATACTCGGCATGATGGGCAATCTGGGCCTGGGGAACGTGGACATCGAAAAGAACGGCAAGAAAGTGAAGGTGGACAAGGGCGAGATCCACGTCGTGGATAAAGGCCGGGAGATTCACATCAGCAAGAACGGCATAAGGATACGCAAGGCCGGGAAGGACGGGGAGTAGCCGAAACCCTGAGTTCCCCCCTTAAAAAATAGAACGCCCGGCCGTTCTATTTTGCTTTCAGAGATTGCCCCGGTCCAGATGCGGCACACCTTCGTATTTTACCTCTAAGAGCAACCAATTTACCGGCCAGAATGTAAAAAAACGCTAAGGCCCAGTATAAATGTTTTTGCCACAGTACCTGAACAGGTGCCAGTTGATGAATTCCGAGCCGTTATCTGAATCCACGCCTTTTGGTTTTGAAGGGCAGGGTGCCGATTATGTCTTCAAGCGCGGCGCGGACAGCGGCCTCTGTTTTGCCGAATACGGCGCGGCTTTCGATGAAGTTTTCAGGCTAACCCGCCAAAGGTGTGCCGGGCAGTGCCAGCTGGATCCGCGGGTTGATTACGAAGCTATGCTAGTGCCGTATCAAAGGGCTATGCCCCCCAGACGGCCGAAGCCATAGAGCCCGCAACGGCCGACGATTAAGGCAAACGCTCCCCCCCTCCTGCGCGCCCGGCGACAACCGGGCGCAGATGGCTTTTTTTAAATTTAAGGAAATACGCCGATTTTTTGTATTATTACGAAATAGCAGGAAAGGGAACTTTTTCCGGAAAATTTTTAAGCAGCGGGAAGAGCGAAATTAAGGAAAGAGCTTACGGAAACAGGCCTTATACGGA
>CAMTWW010000066.1:0-9029 GCA_947085555.1 uncultured Elusimicrobia bacterium
CCCCGGGGGAGGCTCATCTTTGGGCGGCTGCTTCGTTGCTCCTCGCTCACAGACCACCGGTATGCTCGCTCGTCGCGCCTCGCATCCGCCTCAAATCTGAGCCTTCAAATGCATAGCTATCAGCGAAACGCTATACTAGTGCCAG
Organism: uncultured Elusimicrobia bacterium; assembly: GCA_947085555.1. Taxonomy (GTDB): domain Bacteria; phylum Elusimicrobiota; class Elusimicrobia; order Elusimicrobiales; family UBA9959; genus UBA9959. The sequence continues at coordinate 146 of CAMTWW010000066.1, forward strand.
GGTCTTGTTCCGTATTCGCAGATTTCTTAGTGAGTTGTGCTCCAAGAAATTTCTCAGGGTCTAAGCAATGCCTTTCCAAAACTTTGCGAGTTTCGCTATAAGAGCTGTCGGTGCCTTTATCCTCGTAATCTTTCCGGATTTCCAAATGTAGGTGGTTGTTCTTGTATCGACTTCTTTTGAACGAGGCTTTGTCAAAAAGCCTGCCTAGTTTGGTATGGGGCGTAACCTGCTCCCCTACCCTCACGGAAATGTTCTGTATGTGGACATATTTTGAATATAATTTGCTCCCGTCGGGGAGAAGATGCTCTATTACTACCCCGCCGGATAGATCTTTGAATGAGACTGCCAGCACCCTACCGTCATTGATGGGGTATACTTCTTCGCCGAATCCGCCACGGAGGTCTATCCCGGCGTGTTTATGCCCGTTATCCCCTCCGGCAGTTCGGAAATCCGCAAATCTGCCAACGATGCGGCGCTGAAAAGCTTTAATATCGGAATCCTTGGTCCCGTTAAAAGGAGAATTCCATGTGTGGGATATTGGCGTTTCCCCTAGGCAGTTTTGCCTCACCAGTAGCATGTCCACCGGGGTCTTGCTGAGTAGTTTGATTCTGTCCCCTTGCATGGTTGCGGTCATCTGCAATGTGCTGGTTTTAAGGTTCTGATGTTCCAGTGTAACTGAATACTTCCCCGGTGAAAGAGGTGCCCCGGGTATTTCGGGGGTTAATATTATGTCCTTATGCGCCTCGCTAGTGAGTATATACTGATTGTTCTTAGTCGAAAGATCAGCGCAGAATTGGTTCTCAATGACTCCAAGCCGAGATATGGAGACAAGATATGTCTCCGGTATGGGCGCACTATATGCATTTGTGGTTATCAATAAAGATAACGCCGCAGTCCATTGGGTTATTTGCATACGATAAAGCGATTGTCCCCTAACCTATGGGTATCTTACAAATCCTTAAGTAACTTCGAAAGCGAGGTGTTTAGTGCCTTTGACAGTTTTTCGATATTACACAGTGTTATGTTGCGTTCTGCCCGTTCGATCATGCCGATATAGGTACGGTGGAAGCCTGATTTAGATGCGAACTCTTCCTGGGATAGACCTATCTTTTTTCTTTCTTCCCTAACCCGTTTTGCGAACTTAACAAGAATTGGTTTCTTCATTACTGAAAGTCTAGGAATTTGCTAATTATACATCTACATACAATACGTAGCATTATTGTATAATAACAAATGAGCGGTAGGGGGCGGCTTATAACGGCGAAGAGTTGATGCGCGCGGGGACTAATTTTCTGCTTTGTTTAAGAGCGGGACACCTTGGGAGCAGGAGCGAAGGCGCGTAGGCCGCTTGATGAGCATAGCTCCTGATGCGGCACTGGCATAGCCTTGTGCCGAGCCCTGCGAACGGCCTTCTTAGCGGCAAGGAGCAGTGCGGGGCCGCGCTTCGTGGCCACGCCTGCGACGACATCTCGCGGATAAGCTCCCCATACCGCAGATCCAAAAGGAATTCATAATGTTCCCTCGGGATGTTGCGCAAAGTAGGTTATCACTGAGGCCTGAAAATCACCCCAAATTTCCGGAACTGCCTTTTCGCCCCTCGCCGCGCAAGGCGCGGCGAGGGGCAAAAAGGTGAATTTTAAATTCTGGGGTGGCTGACGGGGATTGAACCCGCGACCTCTCGGGCCACAGCCGAGCGCTCTAACCACTGAGCTACAACCACCGTATAATACAGTTTAGTTTTTTCGGGACGATAAAACAAATGTATAATTGGCGGGGAGGGAGATTATGATAAGAAAACCGGCTGTTGCTGGTAAGTTTTACGAGGCGCGCCCCGAGAAGCTGCGCGCTGAAGTTTCGGCCTTTCTTAAACCCGGGGCGCTTCCCGCGGGGAAGGCCGCCGGTTTCCTTGCCCCCCACGCCGGTTATCCTTACTCTGGCGCCGCTGCCGGGGCGGTCTTCGCCCCTTTTAAAGATGTCCGCTTCGATACCCTGGTGATAATGGCCACCGGCCATACTATGGCCCTTCCGAAGGGCGCGCTGCTGGCGGAAGGGTCTTTCGAAACCCCTCTCGGAGAGATTGAGATAGATTCTGCTTTCTGCGCCGAACTCCTGAAAGAGAAAAAACTTTTCGAGAACCTGCCTCGCGCCCACGAGGCGGAGCATGCAATTGAGGTGCAGCTGCCTTTCCTCCAGGTGTTGAAAGGGAATTCTGTTAAAATAGTCCCCCTCCTTTTTAATTCTACGGACACTGGCCTGCTTGAAGAAGCCGGGCGCGCCATTGGCCGCGCAATGAAAGGGAGAAAGGCGCTGTTCTGCGTTTCCTCTGACCTCTCTCATTACCCCCCTGGAAATATCGCCGAGATCTCGGACCGCTCCGTCCTGCTGGCCCTGCGGCAGGCTATGCGCAACTCCAGCCCGGCTTATTTCGAGCTGGCCAATAGCCTGCTGCTTTCAAAAGCTTCGCAATATCTGGATACCACAGCCTGCGGCCAGGCCGCCATGACAGTGGGCGCCGCCGCCGCGCTAGAGCTGGGCTGCAATGATTTCGAGCTGGCCCTTTATACGCACTCCGGGAAGGTCTCCTCTGACGACAGCGCCGTGGTCGGCTACGGCGCGGGCTATTTCACCGAAGCTTCCCCGAAGCCGGCCGGCGCGCTGGACTTGTCTCAGGAGATGAAAAGAGAGCTGCTTGCCCTGGCGCGGGAAAGCATAGGCGCCGGACTTAAAGCCGGAAAAGTTCACGGGCAGCCTTTGAACCCAAGGCCTGAATTTAACCAGCCGGCGGCGATCTTCGTCACGCTAACGCTGGGCGGAGAGCTGCGCGGCTGCATAGGCAGCCTTGAGCCCCGGTGCACCCTTGCCGATATGGTCGCCTCCTATGCCTGCTCAGCGGCTTTCGAGGATCACAGGTTCGAGCGGGTTACAGAGGCCGAACTGAAGGAGATAAATATAGAGATCTCAGTGCTTTCCCCGCTGGAGAGAGTTAAAGGGCCGGAGGCGGTTAAAGTCGGCCTCCACGGTGTCTATGTCAAAAGCGGCCGCCGGTCCGGAACTTACCTGCCGCAGGTCTGGGAGCATTTCAAGAAGAAGGAAGATTTCCTTTCCTCGCTCTGCCTGGAGAAAGCGGGCCTGGCCGCCGATGCCTGGAAGGGAAAAGACATAGAGCTTTACATTTACACGGTCTGCCCGTTTACCGAGAAATAAAAGTATCGTATAATACTGATAGCGGACTTGATCCCTAAAGGACAGGTACCCACGGTATGAAAAGAACTTACGGCATCGCCGGCAACGGCCGCGCTTCCACCCATCTCCAGGCCTATTTCAGGCTTCTTAAAGTCCCGTATAAACTCTGGCACAGGCGTTCAGGGCTCAAGCCCGAAGCCGCTCTTGGCGGCTGCTCCGTAGTTTTCGTCCTTCTAAAAGACGAAGCTATCGCCCCGTTCATTTCCGCCAATCCTTTCCTTAAAGGTAAAACCCTTATACATTTTTCCGGCAGCCTGGAGGTTAAAGGCGCTTTCAGTATGCATCCCTTCATGCCGCTATGCGACAGCCCGCTGTCTCTGGAGGAGTACCGCCGCCTGCCTTTCGCGCTGACTCCCGGAGTCTCGCTGAAGAAGCTTGTCCCTGAATTCTCCAATCCGGTTTTCAGAATAAAGAAAGGCGAAAGAGAGCTTTACCACGCTCTCTGCGCCCTTGGAGCTAATCTGCCGGTGATCCTCTGGCAAAAAACCATGCGGGACCTGAATAATAAGTTCGGGGTACCGCGCGGGCTCATACAGAACTACTTTCAGGCTTCCCTCGATAATTTCAGGAAAGACCCCGCCCGCGCCCTGAGCGGCCCGATCTCCCGGCGCGACGCGCCCACGATAGCGGCCGATATTAAAGCGCTCGGCAAGGACTCTTTCGGGAAAATATATTCGGTATTCGCTAAAACTTATGAAAATAACTGACTTCTACAGCTACAAAAAGCCGGGCCGGAAAATCTCCATGATTACCGCCTATGACTCCACTTTGGCCTCCCTCGCGGCCGAATCGGAAGTGGACTGCGTCCTCGTCGGGGACAGCCTGGCCATGGTCATGCACGGGCACGGCTCCACCATAGCGGCCACGGTTGATATGATGGCGTTGCACACTGAGGCGGTGGCGCGGGCGGTAAAGGCGAAGCTGGTGGTCGCCGATATGCCTTTTTTCTCCGTTCGTAAAGGACTGGAATCCGCCATGGAGGCAGTGGAGAAGCTGGCCAGGGCAGGCGCGCAGGCCGTTAAGATAGAAGGCCTGGAAGGGCATGAGGAAATAATTTCTCACATCGTTAAGTCGGATATGCCGGTGATGGGTCACCTCGGCCTCACCCCCCAGTCCATAAATAAATTCGGCGGCTATAAGGCGCAGGGTAAAGACCAGGCCTCGGCCGAAAGGCTGGTGGCCCAGGCGCGGGAACTTGAGCGGCTGGGCTGCTTCGCACTGGTGCTGGAATGTGTGCCCGAGCGGCTGGCGGAGCGGATAACCGGCCTGCTTAAGATCCCGGTCATCGGCATCGGCGCCGGGCCTGCCACCGACGGGCAGGTGCTGGTCATGCAGGACATGCTGGGCCTTTACGGCGAGCCCCCCTCCTTCGTGAAAAAATACCTGGACGGGCGGCGGCTGGTGGTTGACGCGCTTAATAATTTTAACAGTGAAGTTAAAAACTCAGTATTCCCGGAGACGAAACATGGTGATAGTCAAAGGAACGGCGAAGTGGCAGAAGCTCCGTACAAGTCTGCTCTTCGCCAGTAAAACAGTCGGTTTTATTCCCACCATGGGCGCCCTGCACGAGGGGCATCTATCGCTGGTGCGGCGGGCTAAAGAAGAAAATGACCTGGCCGTGGCCAGCATTTTTGTGAACCCCGCTCAGTTCAACGATCCGCGCGACCTTAAGCTTTATCCCCGCACCCTAGCGGAGGATATAAAAAAACTGGAGTCCGAAAACACGGACTTTCTCCTGCTGCCTTCCGCCGGAGATATGTATCCTGACGGCTATAGGTTCAGGGTTAATGAAACAGTTGAAAGCGGAGTCCTCTGCGGGGCGCACAGGCCGGGGCATTTTGAAGGGGTTCTTACCGTGGTGATGAAACTCCTGAACCTTGCCCGCGCGGACCGGGCTTATTTCGGAGAGAAAGATTATCAGCAGTTGCGCCTTATCAGGGGAATGGCGGAGGCTTTCTTCGTCGGTACTGAAATTGTCCCCTGCCCTACTCTGCGCGAAACGGACGGCTTAGCCATGAGCTCCCGCAATCTGCTGCTTGAGCCGGAACACAGGAAACTTGCCCCTGCCCTTCATAAGGCGCTGCGTTCAACTGCCAGCCCGGCGGAGATTAAAAAGCTGCTGGCGGCGCTAGGTTTTCAGCTGGATTACGTCGAGGAGCGGTGGGGCCGCAGGTTCGCCGCGGCCAAACTCGGAAAAGTGAGGCTTATAGATAATGTCCGGATCTAAAGGAAATATACTATTCCAGCTGACCGGCTCCATAGCCTGCTATAAAGCCTGCAATGTTATTTCGAGGCTGGCGCAGGAAGGCTGCGACGTTAAAACAGTCTGCTCCGCTAACGCGCTGAAGTTCATCGGCAAGTCCACTCTTGAAGGGCTGACGCATAACGCCGTTTATGTGGACACTTTTGAAGACAGGTCGGCGCTTGAACATATAGAGCTCACCCGGTGGATGGACCTGGCCGTGATCTGCCCCGCCACGGCGAACATTATCAATAAGCTGGCGGCGGGCATAGGCGATGATTATATCTCGACCATCTTCCTGGCTTTCGACTTCTCGAAGCCTTACCTGGTGGCCCCGGCTATGAACAGGAATATGTGGGAGCACCCGGCAACAAAGCGCTCTGTGGGGATACTGAAAGGCTGGGGAGTGAAGCTGGTTGGTCCCGGCACAGGCCGCCAGGCCTGCGGCGACACAGGCGACGGCAGGCTGCTGGAGCCCGAGGCTATCTATAAGGAGATAAAAAAGAATCTATGAAAATTCTCCTGACCTTCGGCGGGACGCGGGAATATATAGACGCGGCCCGTTTTATAACCAATCTGAGCACCGGCAGGACCGGGCGGATATTAGCGGAGCGCTTCGCGGCGCGCGGCTGTAAAGCAGTGTGCCTTTGCGCGCGGGGCGCCGAGCGGCCCGCCGGCAGGAATATCAGCCTGAATGAGTTCACTACCTTTAAGGACCTGGACCTGGGGCTGCGGCGGCTTCTAAAGACGGAGCCCTTCGACGCCGTCGTGCACCTGGCCGCGGTCAGCGATTATTCCCCCGCCTCTATAGTGGCAGGCGGGAAAAAATTCAGGCCAGGCAGCGCCGTTAAGCTGGACTCAAAAGCCCAGCAAATGACGCTGGTCCTGAAAAGGAACTTCAAGATAATAGACAGGATAAAAAAATACGCCGCGGCCGGCAGGCAGCCGGAGCCCCTGCTGACAGGGTTCAAACTCACGTCGGGAGCCAAAGCCGCGGTCGTGCTGGAAAAGGTCCTGGCCTTATCCTCGGCGGATCTCGTGGTGCATAATGACCTGGCCGAGATGAAGAAAAAGCGCGTTTTTCACCTTTACAGGAAAGGCGGGAAGCTGGCAGACTGCGGCGGCCCCGAGGAACTGGCTGACCGGCTGCTTTCGGAAATAGGAGCGGAGGTAACATGCTCCTAGCTCTCGACGTGGGAAATACCCAGATATACGGCGGCGTGTTCAAGGGCGACAAGCTGCTGGCCAGGTTCCGGGCCACTTCCGGCAGTTCCACCTCGGACGAGTTCGGCACTTTTTTTAAGGGCGCGCTGCGCGAGAACGGCATAGACCCAAAAGAAATAAAGGAGCTGGCCATCTGCTCGGTGGTCCCGGACCTTATCTACGCGCTGCACCAGGCCTCGCTGAAGTATTTCGGCCTGGAGCCCTTCCTCCTGCAGGGCGGCATAAAGACAGGCCTGAACATCAAATACAAGAACCCGCTGGAAGTCGGCGCGGACAGGATAGCCAACGCCATAGCCGCCTCCGGCATGTTCCCCGATAAGGACCTGGTGATCGTGGACCTCGGCACGGCCACCACTTTCTGCGCCGTTTCCAAAAAGAAGGAATACCTGGGCGGCGTGATCATGCCCGGCCTGCGCATCTCCATGGAGGCGCTGGCCTCCCGCACCGCCAAGCTGCCCCGCGTGGAAATAGCGAAGCCGGCCGAGCTGGTAGGGAAGACCACGATAGACTCCATACAATCCGGCCTCTACTATTCCAGCCTCCTGGCCATAACGGGAATCTCCGCGAAGATAAAGAGCGATTATTTCTCCAGGGACGCGCTGGTGATAGGCACCGGCGGCTTCTCCAGGCTATTCGAGGACGCCGGTATTTTCGACCGGATCATCCCGGACCTAGTGCTGCTGGGCATAGCCGCCGCGGTGCGGCTGAACAAGAACGCAGAAAGGAGCAGAAAATGATCAGGACACTAATGAAATCCAAGATACACCGCGCGGCAGTGACGCAGACGGACATAAACTATAACGGGTCCATCACTATAGACCGGGAACTCTGCTTACAGGCCGACCTACTGGAACACGAGAAGGTGGATATCTACAATGTCAACACCGGGGCCAGATTCTCCACCTATGTGCTGTACGGCGGGAAAGGTATGATAGGAGTGAACGGCGCGGCCGCCAGACTGGTGCAGAAGGACGACCTGGTGATAATAGTTTCATACGCGCAATATGCCCCGGAAGAATGCGGGGGCCATGTGCCTACAGTAGTCTGTATGCAGAAAAGCGCTCACGGGAAGACCGGGCATATTGAAACGCTTATTGAAGCCGCGGCATGAAAAAATCAGGAACAGTGTTATTTGACGCTGTGGTGGTGGGAGGCGGCCCGGCCGGCCTGGCGGCGGGTACGCATCTTTCCCGCGCCGGCTACGCCGCCGTGCTGCTGGAGCGCAGGCGCCTGGGCGGCCAGGCGCTGGGCCTGGAGCGCGTAGAAAATTACCCCGGTTTCCCGCGGGGCATCTCCGGGGTAAAACTGATGGAGCTGTGGCTGGAGCAGGCCTGGCGCTGGGGGCTGAAGACCAGAGTGGACGAGGCTGTCGCCGTCTCGCGCGGCGCAGACGGCATTTTCCTGGTGCGGCTCAGGCAGGGCGGGTCGCTGCGCTCGCGCTCGGTGCTGTGGTGCGCCGGGGCCGGGTTCAGGAAGCTCGGCGTGCCGGGCGAAAGCCGCCTGCTGGGCAAGGGTGTCTGGAACACCTGTGACGAAGCGCCGTCCTGCGCCGGGCTGGAAGTAGCCGTGACAGGCTCCGGCGAGGCCGCCGTGCAGCAGGCGGAAACGCTCGCGCGCAAGGCCGCCAGGGTATACCTTATCAGCAGGACGGAGAAGCTGAAGGCCCATAAGCTGCTGCTTGAGAGATTTTTCCGCAGCGGCGCCGTACATTTGCCTGGTTTCCGGGTTTCCCGCCTCCTGGGGAAGAACAAACTGGAGGCTGCGGAACTGATCTCGACAGCCTCGCCGCGGGAAGTGAAAAAACTCAAAGTGGACGCGCTTTTTACCCTTATCGGCAAAGAGCCGGCCGACGTACCGGCCGGCTGGCTGCGCAAGCCGGCGGGCTTCTATGAAGCCGGCGACTTCGCCGCGGGAATATTCAGGCAGGTAGCTGTGGCCGGCGGGGACGGTATACGCGCGGCCATGCGCTGCATAAAATATCTGGAGGGTTCGTGAACGAGATGAAGATTATTGAGCGCCGGGAAGTTCCGGGCTTGGCGGGGCTTTACCTCGCCGAGCTGCCGGGGGAAGGCATGCGGCTGATAGAGTTCGTGGATACCGTAGAGCCGGGAGTGCGCAAGGAGGAGAAGTGGGTGCTCATGATCTCCACGCAGTTCGGCTGCGCGGTCGGCTGCC
>CAMTWW010000067.1:0-1478 GCA_947085555.1 uncultured Elusimicrobia bacterium
GCTCTTCCGATCTTAAGAGGCGAAAGATAAAGAGGATACATTGGGGGAAATCGAGAATCGAGGGTCGAGAATCGGTAATCAACAGCAAGAACCGAAACTTCAGGATTCATTTAGGTATTTTATTAGGCCGGTGGTTTGAAGTCGAAAATTCCGACTTCAATGGCTCAGACGAACCAGGCAAAGGCACCTCACGAAAACAAGAGGCGGGAGGCGGTGTTAAAGAAGTTTTCTGACCCATTCCATGTAGCGCTCTACGCTTAGCTTTAACGGAAGGGCGTTTTTTTCTGTGTAGGATTTGTCTATATATTCTATCAGGTTTTTCTGAGCCAGGATTTCCCCCAGTCTTCTTGCCTGTTTGGCTACGTCCGCATCCCGGATCTTTGCCTGCAGGAGTCCGATCACATCCTGGTGGGAATCGGAAGAAGAGCGAACGCCGGCGTGTTTTACCAGTAACGCGTCCGTTGCCGATATGCAGCAGTGGACGCCCGCCAGACCAGCGGCGTTCCAATTTTGTTTCTGCGCTGCGTCGACCATCGTTTCGAAAAACTCCATGGCCTTTCCCCAGTAAATTGTGTGGCGTTCACGCGAGACTTTTTTTGAATGGATCTCTTTTGGCGTCATATTCTCCCCCTATAGGATCTCTGTCATTAATTTCCCATAAACGACCCTTCCGGTTTTAAGCACGGCGCGGATAAAGTCGTCCTTTTGCCTGTACTTACTGCGGAACTCGTTTAGTGTTAGTACCACAGGGGCCAGGGGGTAATGGCAGCGGGCTAAGGCCCCGGGGCTGCGCCCGGTAAAGTAAGAAAGGACCTTTTGTTTATCTTTACCGTCTTCTAGCAAAGCTAAAAGATCTATATCGCTGGCGCCGCGCAGTTGGCCGCTGGCCGCGCTCCCAAAAAGAACCAGTGACTTAACTGACGCCGGCAAGCCGCGGCTTAAGTCACGCAGCAAATTGTCCAACCAGTTCTTCTCACTATCGAAAATAACGCAGGCCACATCTGTAACTATCCAATGCCGCCGGTTCAGCGTGAACAGGTGGGCTGGGGCCGCTATTGTCAGTTCCACAATTCCCAACGCGGCCAGTTCGTTAAGAACCCTGTGGGCCTGTTGCGGGCTCAGGCCTGTGCGCCTGGCAGCTTCGCGGCCGGTAAGGCCTGAGGCCGATTCGTATAGGCAGCGAAGAAGCTGTATACGGGATTTTCCTGAAAATATATTTTCTATGGTTGATAGTGTCATATTTTGTAGACAGTTGTCTGATATATATTACATATTAACCTGCTACGTTTCAAGAGCTGAGACGGCATGAGGTGGATATAGCATAGCAGAGGACCCGACAAGGGAGTGTCGGGGAGAAAATCGAAGGTTGAGGCTCTAGGCCTGGGACTGCACCAGGAGCATCTTTTTGGCCAGGCCGTAGTAGGGGGCGTTGGTTTCTTCGGGGTAACCGTTCCAGAGGTCTTCTTCTTTGAACGGGA
>CAMTWW010000068.1:0-6102 GCA_947085555.1 uncultured Elusimicrobia bacterium
CTGCGGTGGCGGCCGCCGGTGCAGCCTATGGCTATGGTCAGGTAGGATTTGCCTTCCTTGATGTAAAGCGGCAGCAGTTTCTTTATCTGCTCCGTATAGCCGCCGAGAAAGTCTTTGAAGCCGGGCTTATCGCTGAGGTAGCGGCCCACCGCGGCGTCCTGGCCGGTCTTGGCCTTGAGGGACGGCACGTAGTAGGGGTTCGGCAGGAAGCGCACGTCCATCACTATATCGGCGTCCAGCGGCATACCGTATTTGTAGCCGAAAGAGATGACCGAAAGCTTCATCTCGGCGGTGCGCTTCAGTTCCAGCGTCCCGGAGAGTATTTCCTTCAGTTCCCCCAGCGTAAGCTTGGAGGTGTCTATCACCTTGTTGGAGCGGGCCTTGAGGTCGCAGAGGATGCGGCGCTCCTCCTTCACGGCGGAAGCTATGTTCTTGCCGAGCGGATGGCGGTGGCGTGTTTCGGAGAAGCGCTGCATCAGCACGGCGTCGGAAGCGTCCAGGAAGATGATCTTGTAGTCCAGGCCGAGCTTGCCCAGGTTGTCCAGGGTGCTGATGAAATCCTTGAAGAAGCGCCCCTCGCGGATGTCTATACCGAGCGCGACGTTCTTAAGGTAGCGCCGGTCCCCTATAAGCCCCGCGAACTGCGGCAGGAGCGTTATGGGCAGATTGTCTATACAGTAAAACCCCAGGTCCTCGAAAGACTTGAGGGCCTGGCTCTTGCCCGCGCCGGACATGCCGGTAATGATGAAGATCCTGCCTTTGATTTTTTTTGACAGCATTTATTTCTTGCCCATCTTCCGTATGAGGCTTTCGTTGAACTTCTTGGCCACGAAATAGCCCTGGTTCTTCAGGCGCTGGTTCAGCGCGGCGACTTCGATAAGCACGGCCAGGTTGCGGCCCGGGGTGACGGGCAGACGGAGTGAGGACACCGGCACGTCCAATATCTGCACCTCGGCCGTGGACAGCCCGGTGCGGTCGTAGGACCCGAGCGTGCCTGGGGCCACGCTCTCCAGCTTCACGTGCATCTCTATCAGCGACTGGTCCATGATGGAGCCGACGCCGAAGAGCAGTTCCACGTCTATGATGCCCAGCCCGCGCACTTCCATGTAGTGCTTGATGTTCTTGGGGGAGTTGCCCACCAGCATATAGCCGATGCGGCGCTTGACCTCCACCACATCGTCGGCGATAAGGATATGGCCGCGCTTCAGCAGCTCGAGCGCGCATTCCGATTTGCCCACGCCCGAGTCGCCCTGTATGAGCACGCCCAGGCCGTAGACGTTCACCAGCACGCCGTGCACGTAGGTGATCGCGGCCAGCTGGTCGTCCAGGAACATCGTCAGTTCGCGGATGAAGGCGGAAGTGTCGAAAGTGGTGACCAGCAGCGGGATGCCCGCCTTCGCGCAGGCCTGCTTTATTGAGGGAAGCGGTTTTACGCCGCCGGTCACTATAACGCAGGGTATGTCGGGAGAGGCGAGCATCTTCTGCAAATTGGCCAGGACCTTGCGCTGATCCTCTTTCCGGCAGTAGGCGAACTCGCCCTGGCCGATTATCTGTATGCGCTCGGAGCGGAACTGCTCCATATGGCCGGCTATGGCAAGTCCCGGGCGGTTGATCTCGCTGACCGTAATGTGCCGCTTCAGGTTTTTCGCGCCCGAAACGGCCTTGAGCCCCAGGATTTTGCCGCGGGACTTAAGCAGCTCCTTCACCGTGAGGAACTTGCCAGGTTTTTTTGCCGGCTGGTTCATTTTTTTTAGCATCCGGGCTGAACAGTTGATAGAGTACTTAGTCAACTTGTCAACTTAGTCAACTTATCAACTTTACCAACTTGCTTCATCAACTTCCCCTACTTCTTCACGGGCTGCAGCAGGCCGTAGGTGCTGTCGAGCCGCTTGAAGACGACCTGCAACTGCCTGGAATCGCGCACCTGGAACAGCCAGAAGTTGTAACCGAGCTTTTCCATTTCAATCACGGCCTCTTCCTTGTTCATGGGCTTAAGAGGGACGTCCTTGACGACGGAGAAGCGGATCTCGGGCCCCACCAGCGTGGTGAACTCGCCCATGTCCACGGTCTCGGTGGCGTGGTGGTCGGTAAAGCGTTCCTTGTACTTCCTTATCTGCGCTTCCATCTTGTCCATGGCTTTGTCGATGGCGGAATAGGTCTCGTCGGTGGCGGCGGCGGCCTTCATGGTCTGGTGGCCGGCGTGCACGATAACCTCGGCGGAGTGGATCTTCTTCTCCATGGAAACGATAACCTGCGCCCAGACTATATTTTCCAGGTATTCATGAAGCTTGGCGAGCTTGGCTTCTATGAAGTCCTTCACGGGCTTGGTCATCTTTAACTTGCGGGCCACTATATGTATTCTCATTAAGGTATCCTCCAGGGGAAATAAAACACGGACTTTCCCGCTTTTTAGGGCGAGAAGCCTTATTAGCAATATTTTATTATATTAAGGGCCGGGTTTCAATCTAAAGAGCGGCACCACTAGCCTGAAAACTTCAGCTGAAGTTTTCAGATTAAGTGTTTGTTCGCATCACCAGCTACACATTACACACCTTTAAAACCTCGTCGCCATAGTGATTAATCACTTTTAGGCCTGAGAAAATAGGGACAGCGACCATTTATTTAAAAATAAATGGTCGCTGTCCCTATTTTCCACCCCATTTTCCCCCCCGGCGCCGCCCTTGACCCTACCCTACTCCCTCTGCCCTGTGCTATCATAGCAGTATGAAATTCGAGGTCAGAGGGCTTGTTAAGGTTTTCCCGGCCCCGGTTTTTTCCGGCGGCGCGGCTTTGCGCGCCCTCGGGGGCCTTGACCTTGAGGCCGGGCCCGGAGTGCTTGGCATTGAAGGCCCGAACGGCTCCGGCAAAACGACCCTTTTTAAGACCCTGGCGGGGATATTGGAGGCGGACGGCGGGGTGATCTTCGCCGCCGGCGAAACCGCGGGCGCGGAACGCCTGCGCGAGGTTTCAGCCTACTGCCCGCCCAATCCGCGCTCTTTTTATTTCCGGCTGAGCGCGGCCGAGAACCTGCGCTTTTTCGGGGCGCTGGCCGGCCTTTCGGCCGGGCGGTCGCTTGAAAGGGCAAGACTGCTCTCTGCTAAACTTGGACTTTCCCCGGCCGACCTGGAACGGCGTTTCGACCGGCTCTCGGAGGGGAATATGCAGAAGGTTTCCCTGATACGGTCTTTTTCCCGCCGCCCGGCCCTGCTGCTGCTGGACGAGCCTTTCCGCGGGCTGGATGCGGATTCGCAGCGGGGCCTGATGGAACTGATAAAGGAAACCGGCAGGGACTCGGCCGTGCTTATTTCCAGCCACGCCCCCGAACTGCTACGCGCCGCTGCCGACAGAATAATCACACTGGAAGGTGGAAAAATCAAAAATAGGGACTTTGAAGAAAGGCTAAAGGCTAAAGGATTAAGGCTTAAGGGAGGAAGCAGAATAAACACTTTTCATCCTTTAGCCTTTAGCCTTCAGCCTTTAGCCTTTGCAGTCATAGCCGCCTTCATACGCAGGGATTTCCTGACGGAAAAAAGCTACCGCCTTTCTTTCGCGCTGGGGGCGCTGGCCACGCTGGCCAACCTCGCCGTTTTTTATTTTATAGGAAAGCTTTTCGGCGGCTCAATGGCCCCGCAGTTGGAGCCTTACGGGACCGACTACTTCACCTATGTGTTCACGGCAATGGCTTTCTTCGGCTATATCGGCACCGGGGCGGGCTCCTACGCCGGGCGGTTGCGGCTGGAGCAGATGCAGGGCACCCTTGAGGCGGCGCTCTCCACTCCGCTGAAAATCAGCCACTTCCTGGCGGCGATGTCGGCCTGGAACTTCCTGTTCGCCAGCTTCGAACTGGTCGTTTACGCGCTGGCCGGTCTATTTATTTTCAAACTGGATTTCTCGGCGGCCAACTGGCCGGCGGCCTTCCTCATCTTTGTACTTTCCGCGGCCTGTTTCGCGGCTCTGGGGATAATTTCTTCCTGCTTCGTGGTGCTTTTCAAGCGCGGCAACCCGGTAGCCTGGGTCCTGAATAATTTCGAGGGGCTGCTGGGCGGGGTTTACTTCCCGGTAGCGGTGCTGCCGGGCTGGCTGCTGGCCGTCTCCAATTTACTGCCCGTCACCTACGCGGTAAGGGCCTTCCAACTGGCGGTGCACAAAGGCGCGGGGCTTTCGGAACTGAAAGGCGATATCCTGGTTCTTTTTATTTTCGATTTGGTCCTGCTCCCAGCAAGCGCCTGGTTCTTCTCCCTGTCGGTGAAGCGCGCCAGGAAGGCAGGAAGCCTGGGCGAATACTAATTCCCCGTCTTCAGGCCCAGCGCGTAGTGAGCGCTGTACGGAGCTCCGGCCGAGAAGAAATAAAATTCCCCGTTCTCGCCCGACTGCGCCGCCGGCGCCTCCTTCCACTTATTGTCGGACCTGTACAGGAAGACCGCTCCCGCGGCCCCGGCGGAGGACTTCGGGACCTTGAAGACGAAATAAATATCACCCTGCACATTGCCCGGCAGCGAGACCGGCCGCCAGACCTTGAGCGGGAGGACCCCTTCCGGCAGGCCGGCTAGCAGCTCCACTCCTATGGGACCTTCGCCCACCGCGAATTCAGCCGAAGCCTCGCCGCGCAGCATGGTCCTGAAAGTAATGCTCGAGACGCCGCAATCCGGCGAGAAAGCCTTGAGCTCGTATTTGATGCCGCGCGGGGAAATGGTGAGGGCGCGCGGGGAAACGGAGAAGACAAAGTTCGTATAGCCCTCGGCCGCCGGCGGGGCATAGGCCGCTTTCTTCGCCGCAGGTTCGGCGCCGCCGAAGCGCATATTAATGGAAAACCTGTGAGAATTGCCAAGGACGCCGAATGGTGTGAAAGCGTAGTCGAAGGTAAGCCGGTCAAAAGCCACGCCGGCGCCGGCTGAAAAGCCGGACCAGGCGCCCAGTTCATTGCCGTGCAGCCGGTACCTGTAGCCGGTCCTGAGCGCCATCCTGCCGGTCAGCGGGTATTCCACGCCCAGGATGAACGACGGGTAATTATCTATCGGTTTATTCGCCTCTAAGGAGATCAGCCCGCCCGAATCCGACAGGCGGCGGCTGAGGCCCGCCTTAAAAGTAAGCGGCAGGTCATAACGCCTGGACACGAATTTTATACCGGGCCCAAGGTTCTGCACCGTCAGCCCGGCGGTATAGCCGGAGCCGCGCCAGTTAAAATTGTGCAGTAAGCCCAGGTCCAGCGCTAAAGAGGAACCGGACTCTTTGTCTATGCTCTGGCGTATAACCTTTACGGCGCCGCCCAGAGCCAGGTCCCGACGGAGTTCGCGGCCATAGGCGGCCGAAAAGGCCAGGTCATAAGCGCCGAATTTACCCTCCACCGGGGAGACGGGGTTAAGTGGGTCGGCCTCGTAAAGACCGCTCCTGCGCTCCAGGTCTTTGGCGCTGTAAAAATAATTCAGGCCCAGGCCCAATGCCCCCGACTTGCCGGACGGGACCGTATAAGAAAGGTATTCCTGGCCCAGGCCCTGGAAATATTCATTATGGAAAAAGCTGAGATTCTTCTCGTCCTCCAGATAGGCCAGCCCGGCGGGATTCCAATAGATAGCATAAGGGTCCCCCGCCACGGCCGTAAAAGCGCCGCCCATAGCCACGGCGCGCGCCCCGACGCCCAGCTTGAGGAAAGCCGCCGAAGTGGCGCCGGCGGAAGGATAGAGCTTCGCCGCATTGCAGAAGTTTGGGAGTTGATAAGTTGACAAGTTGATAAGTAAAAAGAGGCAGAGCGCCGCCGGATATTTCCTGCTTTTTACTGTTCTGCCGGCATTTTCATCCTTTTGTCGCTTTTCCAGAAAAGCCACATCTTTGGGAAATTTTTTTGTCAACTCAAAAATTTCCTTTCGAAATTCCCTGGCGCATTGCCAGACTTTTAGATCCTTAAACCCTTGATATGACATAACATTCCCACTCATCCCCACTTATCAACTCATCAACTTATCAACTGTCGTTAATGTATGACCGCCAGCTTCTTTATTATCGCCTTATTCCCCGACGCGCTTTCGGCCCGCACGCGGTAGATATAAATTCCGCTCGCGATATTTTTGACGTTCCAGACTATTTCCGAGGTTTGTCCCGCGGGGC
>CAMTWW010000069.1:0-2442 GCA_947085555.1 uncultured Elusimicrobia bacterium
CCTTCAAGACCGGCAGGAATAACGCCAAGGTGGGTCTGCTGTTCCCCGGCCAGGGCTCGCAGTACGTGGACATGATGAGGGACCTGGCCGCCAAATACCAGACCGTGCAGGCCACCTTCGACGAAGCCGACGTCATCCTTGAAAAAATGATCGGCGGGCGCCTTACGGACGTCCTCTGGTCCAAGCCCGGAGAAACAAAGGAAGAGCTGGCGAAACGCGAGGAGGCGATAAAGCAGACCCAGCTGACCCAGCCCGCCATGCTGACGGCCGATATAGCCATGTACCGTCTCTTCAAAGAATTCGGCGTAGAGCCCGACATGGCCATCGGCCACAGCCTCGGTGAGTACGCCGCGGCCACCGCCGCCGGGATCTTCACGTTCGAGGACGGCCTGCGCGCGGTGACCAGCCGTGCCAAGGAAATGTCCGCCGTAAAAGTGGACGACCCCGGCAAGATGGCCTCCATAGCCTGGGGCTGCGACAAGGTCGAAGTAGAACTGAAAAAGATAAAAGGTTATGTTATCTGCGCCAATAAGAACTGTCCGCTGCAGACCGTGATCGCCGGCGAGGCCGCCGCCGTGGACCAGGCCGTGCAGAGGTTCAAGGACCTGGGCGTTGAGGCGGCCATAATCCCCGTCTCCCATGCCTTCCACTCGGAAATAGTGGCCCCGGCCATGGGCCCCTACCGCAAGTTCCTGCAGAACATCCCGATAAAAGCGGCGGACATGAAGATACTCTCCAATGTCACCGCGGACTTCTTTCCGGTCGACAAACAGGGCATCTACAACATGCTGATTAAACAGATGACCAGCCCCGTGGAATTCATCAAGCAGCTTGAGCGCATGTACGCCGAGGGCGTGCGCACCTTTATAGAGTGCGGCCCCAAGCGTGTCCTGAGCGCTTTCGCCGCCGCCACGCTTAAGAATATGCCGGACGTTACCATCCTCGCCTCTAACCACCCGAAGCGCGGCGGCATAACGGAGTTCAACGACCTGCTGGCGAATATGACGGCGCTGGGCATCCCGGTGAAATGGGAGGGCAAAGTTCCCCGGGCGGGCGGAAAATTCTTCAATCCTTATTACCAGAACTGGGCCCTGCGGCAGGGCGAAGGAAAAACGACAATGAACGGATCAGCACAGCTTTCAGGACCGGCGCCGCTTCCCTATGACAAGGCTTCTTTCGCCGAGCACTACGGCTTCAACTTCAATCCGCTGGCGATCTCCGGCATAGCCGGCGGCACTCCGGGCACCTGGGACAAAATGTTCCGCGAGCATAACCTCGACGAGATCCTCGCCGGCAAGAATATGATAGAGCCGATCCCGCTGGAATGGCGCGGGAAGATAATGGAAAAGAACATCATCCGCGTGGTGAAGTCGCCTACCGGCAACCACACCATAGAGAAGATAGACTCGGTGGACCAGTCCATAAAACTCTCCGCCCGCGCCGGCCAGCTGGACATCGAGGCCGAGTTCGGCCTGCCGCACACCGTGGCCAAAGCCCTCGACACGACTTTCAAGATGGCGATAGGCGCCGGGGTGCTGGCTCTGAAAGACGCCGGCCTGCCGCTGATACACCAGTATAAGAAAACCACCACCGGCAGCTGGCTGCCGGAGAAATGGGCCCTGCCCGATCCGCTGGCCTCGGAAACCGGCGTTATCTTCGCCTCGGCCTTCCCGGTGACGGAATCCATGATCAAGGAGCTCACCCATTATTTCAACTATAAGTACGCCGGCCGCACCGCCGGGCAGCTCTGGGAAGTCTACCACCAGATAGTGGACAAACTGCCGACCGAGGCGGACAAAGCCGGGCTCCGCGCCTGGCTGCACAAGAACTTCGCGGACCACCAGCCCGGAGCCGGCAAGGACCCGTACACTTTCAGCCAGAACTTCCTGCTGAAGGTGATACCGATAGCGGACAGCCAGTTCGCCCAGTGGGTCGGGGCCAAGGGCCCGACCATTCACCTGAGCGCCGCCTGCGCCTCCACCACCCAGGCAGTTCATACGGCGGAGACCTGGATACGCGCCGGTAAATGCAAACGCGTAGTGATCATAGGCGCCGACGATATAACCAGCGAGATCGTGCAGGAATGGACCCTGCCCGGCTTCCTCGCCTCCGGCACGGCCACCACCTCGGCGAACGTTTCGGAAGCCGCCCTGCCCTTCGACCGCCGCCGCCACGGCCTGATAGTAGGCTCCGCCGCCGTGGCCCTGGTGATAGAGGACGAAACCCTCGCGCTCGAGCGCGGCATGATGCCGCTCGCGCGCCTGCTGTTATCCGAATGCGCCAACTCCGCCTTCCACGCCACCCGGCTGGACACGGAGCATGTCGCCGCCGTCATGGAAAAATTCGTAGCCAAAGTAGAGCGCATCTACGGCCTGAAGAAAGAGGAGATCGCGCCGTATACTATGTTCATGTCTCACGAGACCTACACCCCGGCCCGCGGCG
>CAMTWW010000070.1:0-2678 GCA_947085555.1 uncultured Elusimicrobia bacterium
GGACAGCGTCACCTGATAGCCCAGGCCGGTGAAATGTACGGACGCAAGTCCGCTGAATTCCGCGTCGTCGTCTATCATGAGTATGGCAGGCATAGGCTGTCTTTCCGAACGGCCGTTCGGTTTTCTTTAAACTTCTTTTCGCTTGCAGTATCTTCTGCTCTTCCCCCGCAGACGGCCGGAATGAGCCCATTCTGTAAAAATTATATAATACTTTCAGCGGGGAGGACACGGCAAAGGTGTAAAACCGGATACACCGGCCAGTTAAGGAATAAATGAATTTTTCAGAGGATATCAAGACTGTTTTTGAGAAAGACCCCGCGGCCAGGAGCCTCGCCGAGGTGATTTTATGCTATCCGGGCCTGCATGCCGTCTGGCTTTACCGGCCCGCACACCGGCTGTGGGAACAGGGTCTCTATTTCCCGGCCCGCCTGATCTCGCACCTCGCCCGCTTCCTGACGGGCATTGAAATACACCCCGGCGCCGCTATCGGCAGGCGCTTCTTTATAGACCACGGCATGGGCGTGGTTATAGGGGAGACGGCCGAGATAGGCGACGATGTCCTGATGTACCAGGGCGTGGTCCTGGGCGGAATCTCCCAGGAGCATAAAAAGCGCCATCCCACACTGGGCAACGGCGTGGTGGTGGGCTCCGGCGCCACCATACTCGGCGCCATTAAAATAGGAGACCGTTCGCGCATAGGCGCGGGTTCGGTGGTCCTGCAGGAAGTGCCTCCGGACAGCACGGTGTTCGGCGTCCCGGCGCACAGCGCGCGCGGCGGGGCCGGCCGTGCCCAGCTGGACCATAACAAGCTTCCTGACTACTGCAGCGAAGAGATGCGCAGGGTGCAGCAGCAGTTGGACGAACTGAAAAAGGTAATGGCTAAAAAATGAAATACGGCAATGACTTGGCCGGCAAGTTCCATTCATGAAAAAGGGCACCCTGCTGGGCCTGATGAGCGGCACCTCCGCCGACGGGCTTTCGATAGCGCTTTGCGAAGCGGCTGGGCGGGGCCTTAAAGTAAAAGCTTTCGGCAATTACCCTTATCCCTCCGCCCTGCAGGCGCGCATAATAGCCGCGAAGGACCTAAAGTCCCCGGAGCTCTCCGCCCTGAATTTCAAGCTGGGCCGCCTCTGGGCCGGCATGGTGAAACGCTTCTGCCGCGCGCATAGAATAGCCTATAAAAGCCTGGCGGCCATAGGCTCCCATGGTCAGACCGTCTGGCACGCCCCCGGCAGGCCCGGCCACACTTTACAGATAGGCGAGGCGGCTTTCATCGCCGAGGAGACCGGCCGCCCGGTAGTCTGTGATTTCCGCCCGGCGGACATGGCTGCCGGCGGCGAAGGCGCCCCGCTCATCCCTTTCCTGGACGACTATCTGTACGGCGGGGGGGAACCGGCTGCTTTGCAGAATATCGGCGGAGTTGGAAACATAGCTTTTGCGGGGAAGGGCGTTAAAACATCCGGCTTTGATACCGGCCCCGGCAACTCCCTGATGGATACCGCCGTCCGCAGGCTTTCCGGCGGCAAGCTGTCTTATGACAGGGACGGGGCCTGGGCCGCCGCCGGGAGCCCGGACCGGGTAAAGGTACAAGCCCTGCTTAAAATGCCTTTCTTCAGGCGTCGGCCTCCCAAGTCCCTCGACCGCAGCGAATTCTCCGGGGCTTTTCTCGAGAAGAACTTCAAAACCCTTCTTAACGAGCGCGGCTCCAGGGACCTGCTGGCTACCCTTAATCTTTTTACAGCCGCTTCCATCGCCCTGGCCTTCAGGAAATTCTCGCCGCGGCGGACGAAGGAACTTATTATAAGCGGCGGCGGCGCGCTTAACCCGGTGCTCATGCATAATATCGCTTCCCTGCTGCTCCCTTCAGGCGTAAGGGTCCGTTCCTGCGCCGAGCTAGGCCTGCACCCGCTGGCCAAAGAGCCGGCCTGCTTCGCCCTGCTGGCCTGGCTGGCCATTGAAGGCCGCGTTAACCACTGCCCTTCCGCCACCGGCGCGCGCGGCCCCCGCGTACTGGGGAAGATATTGGCAGGGAAACGCTTATCGGTTCTATAACCGGCGGTAATTTCTAGACTATGTCTGTGCCGTATTAGACCTATGGTCATGCCGTATCAAGAGCTATGCTCTTCAGACGGCCGAGAGGAGGACTATATGAAAAAACAGTTTATACTAGCGGCCGGGCTATTCCTTTTCTGCGGCTGCGCGAGGCAGCTAAGCCCGTCCGAGAGGGAAGAGGCCAGGAGGGCCGAGATCGAGCTGACCTCGGTGATGGACATGGCCTCCTCCCGGCAGATCTCCCCGGTGGAGTTTGAATCAGGTTCAGCGCGGCTCCTGGAAACTTCAAGGCCGCTCCTGGACCGGGTGGCCGCCGTGCTCATTAAGCACAGCAAGCTCAAACTGATAGTTTCCGGGCATACGGACGACGTGGGCGTGGACGAGGATAACCAGGACCTTTCGGAGCGGCGGGCGGGCGCGGTGAAAATGTACCTGGCCACGAAGGGCGTGCACCCGGATTCGGTCCGCGTGTATGGCTACGGTGAAAAACAGCCGGTAGTGCAGGAGACCACCGAACAGGCCCGCGCCCTCAACCGCCGGGTGGAATTCCGCATCACCACCCGCGACTGGGGCACGGTGTACTGAGGAGCGATAATCGACGATCACGGAGCGGGAATCTGCGGATA
>CAMTWW010000071.1:0-2347 GCA_947085555.1 uncultured Elusimicrobia bacterium
GAGCAGCCTTCCACGCCCACTTTCTCCAGCAGGCGCAGCAGCATGGAAATGTTTTCCGCGTCGGCGGCTGGGGATGCGTTGCCGATGTGCTCCGCGCCGATCTGGGTGAATTCGCGGTAGCGGCCGGCCTGCGGGCGCTCCGCCCTGAACATACTGCCGATATAAAAGTATTTCCCGTTGCGTCCCATCTGTCCCAGGTTGTTCTCTATATAGGCCCGCACAATGCCGGGGGTTCCCTCGGGACGCAGGGCGACCTCGCGGCCGCCGCCGTCGGTGAAGGCGTACATCTCTTTCTCTACGATGTCGGAGGTGTCCCCGGTGGATTTTACGAACAGATCTTTCCTTTCCAGGCTGGGGATGCGCAGCTCCTGGTAGCCGTAAAGGCTGAAAACCTCCCTGGCGGCGGCTTCTATGCGCGTGAAGAGGTCGGACTCGGGTGGCAGCAGGTCGCGGAAGCCGCGCAGGGAGTTGATCATAGGCCGCCCGTCAGTTAGTTTTTCCGGCGATGGAATGCAGCCGTTCGGAGTTCAGGATGACCAGCTCGCCGCGGCGGTAGTCTATCACGCCGCTGCGCTTGAGGGTGCTGATGGCGCGGCAGACCGGGACGCGGGTGGTCCCGAGGTACTGCGCCAGCTCGTTCTGGTTTATGGTTATCTTGACGGGCTTGGAGTGCTTGTCTTTGGAAAGCTCCAGGATGGCATCGGCCAGGCGGCCCAGGATATTGTGGAACAGCATGGACTCCACGTCCTTGTTGCACTTGTTGAGGCGTTCCGCCAGTGTGTGCAGCAGCTTGAGCGTGAAATCCGGGTTCTCGAGTATCAGTTTCTTGAAGTTCTTCTTCGGGATGACGAAGAGCTCGCAGTCTTCCGCGGCCTGGGCCGAAGCCGAGCGGGTTTTTCCGCCCAGCAGCGACATTTCGCCGAAGAAATCGCCTTTCTTCAGGAAGGCGAAGGTCTTCTTCTTTTCGGGGCCTACTGAGGTGAAGATCTTGATGCGGCCCGACTTCACCACGAAGAAGTGGTTGCCCAGGTCCGCCTTGGCGAAGACCAGCTGTCCGGAGGCGTACTTCTTCACCCCGGCTATCGCGAGTACCTTGTTAAGCTCCGTATTGCCCAGGCCGCTGAAAAAAGAAACCTGTTTCAGCAGGGAGGATACCATTTATTTCATCCCCGTCATATTCATCCCGCACTTGGGGCACTTGCCCGGTTTGTCGGACTCGGCGCATTTCATGGGGCAGGCGTATTTCTTGGAGGCTTTGGCTTCCTTTTTGCCGTGCCCATCGGGGCAGCCGGCCTTCATGTGCTCCTTTGCGGAGGCGGCCTGTATCTTCTTCACGGCCGCAGGGGTCTTGGCGGTGATATAGACTTTAACTCCGGTGGCGGTGTTCTCGATCCTGGCCTCAGCGCCTTTCACGCGGGAGGGGCAGTCCTTCCCCATTGTTTCCTTATTGCTGTAATGGACCAGGGTGAGTTCCTGGAGTTTGGCGATAGTTTCCTCGTTCCTGGCTGTCATCGTTTTCTCAATACCGTCGGCGGTGTTGGTGGCTACGGTCTCCACGCCTTCCATCGCTTCAGGGCAGATCTTATTGGCGCACTTTTTGGCGCCGGCTTTCTTGTGTGACGGGCAGTCGCCGCAATCCTTCTTACCGGCTTTGACTTCTTTGGCGTCGGTCGTGCCGGCCTTCTTGTCGCCGGGACAGTTGCCGCAGCCGGCATAGGCCGCGCCGGCCGCTACGGCCAGGGTTATGATCGAGAGCAGTATGGTTTTTTTCATTTTGTTTCTCCTGTTCCTGTGAGCTTAAATCGCTACCATATAATTATATAAATTTTGAGCGTGCTCTGGTCCGCCTTTCCTTCTCTTGACAGGCTGCCGCGTTTATGGGATAATAATAATCGTTATCAATATGCCGAAGAAACCTTTTAAAGAGCGGGAAGCCTGTGACTGCCGGAGCGTGCGCCGCAGCAGCCGCCGCGACGCCATACTGGAAGCGCTGACCTCCGGCCCCGGCCATTTAAGCGCCGAAGAGATCCACCGGGCGGCCAGGAAGCGGCTGCCGCGCATAGGCATAGCCACGGTCTACAGGGCCCTCAAATTCCTGTGCGGCTGCGGCAAGGCCTCCGAGTTCATCCCGGCCGACGGCGTGGCCCGCTACGAGCCGGCCGGTTCCCGCGCCCACCACGACCACCTTATCTGCACCTCCTGCGGCTCTTTCATAGAGGCCGTGGACCCGGGAATAGAGCGCCTGCAGGAGAGACTTGCCGCCAGGCACGACTTCCAGCTTTCCAGCCAGTCATTTGCATCCGCATAGAGTGTTGCTGTGTTGAGCGTGCCGTTCGCGTCTCCAGTA
>CAMTWW010000072.1:0-4785 GCA_947085555.1 uncultured Elusimicrobia bacterium
GACAGGCTCTCGATGTCGCCGACGGTCCCGCCTATCTCCACGATGGTTATGTCGAAGCCCTCCGCGGCTTTGACGAAGCGGCGCTTTATCTCGTCGGTGATGTGCGGGATCACCTGCACCGTCTGGCCCAGGTAGCCGCCGGCGCGCTCGCGGGCTATGACGGTCTGGTAGATCTGCCCTGCGGTCACTATGTTTATGCGGCTGGTGTCTATCCCGAGGAAACGCTCGTAGTAGCCCAGGTCCAGATCGGTCTCGGCGCCGTCGTCGGTGACGAAGACCTCGCCGTGCTGCAGCGGGGCCATGGTCCCGGCGTCCACGTTGATATAGGGGTCGCATTTCACGATAGTGACCGAGAGACCGTGGGCTTTAAGGAGACGCCCGATGGAAGCCGCTGTTATGCCCTTGCCGAGAGAACTCACTACGCCGCCGGTGACGAAGATGTATCGGGTCATTTATCAGCCTTTTTGTTTTTCAGGAATGCCGCGGCCGCCCTGATATCGGCCGGCACGTCTATAGCCGGGCCCGGCGCGGGCACTTCCGCCACAGCTATCTTCATGCCGTTTTCAAGCGCGCGCAGCTGCTCCAGGCGCTCCAGCCTCTCCAGTGGGCTGGGCTTGAGTTCTACAAATCTGTTCAACGCTTCCCGGCGGTAGATATAGAAGCCGCAATGCTTGTAATACGGGCAGCCTTTTAATTCCGAAAGGGTGTGGTGGAAGGGGATGGGGGAGCGGGAAAAATACAGGGCGCGGCCGGCGGCGTTCATAGCTACTTTTACGCAGTTAGGGTTTGCTATGTCCCCGCGGTCTTCAATCCGGGAACAGGCCGTGCCGATGTCGCAGTCAGGGGAAGCCTTCAGCTTGTTAAAGGCCTTCACCAGCGCAGAGGCCTTCAGGAACGGCTCGTCTCCCTGCATGTTTATGATGAATTCAGCTTTTGTGCCGCGCGAAGCTTCGTGGACGCGGTCCGTGCCGGACTCGCAGCCGGGGCTGGTCATGACGGCGCGGGCGCCGATGGAAAGAGCGAACCGCAGCACCTTCTCATGCTCGGTGGCGATTATTACCTCGCCGAGCCCGGTCTTGACCGCCGCTTCCCAGCACCACTGTATGACAGGTTTTCCGGCTATAGGCGCGAGCACCTTGCCGGGGAAACGCTGCGACCCGTAGCGGGCCGGTATGACTATCAGGCAGTCTTTAACCATGATTTAGCGCTTTCAAGGAGCTCTTCTACCGTCACCGAGGCCGTGCCCAGCTTGCCGACCACGATGCCGGCGGCGAAGTTCGCGGCCAGCGCGGCCTCTTCAGGGGCGGCGCCGGCGGCCCAGGTGAGGGCCAGCGTGGAAATCACGGTATCCCCGGCGCCCGTCACGTCATAAACTTCGCGCGCGCGGGTCGGGATATGGCGCGGCTCTGCCGAGGCGCCTTTACGGGTGAACAGGGTCATGCCGTGCTCGCCCTGCGTGATAAGCAGGGAGCGCAGGGCCAGCTTGCGCATGATTCCGCGGCCCAGCCGCTCGGCGGCTTCCTGGCCGTCGCGCGCGGTAAGGCGCATGCCGCCGAAAGCTTCCAGCGTATTCGGCGTAATGCAGGCGGCGCCGCGGTAAAGCCGGAAATGCTCCACCTTAGGGTCCACAAAAACCGGTACGCCCCGTTTAGCCGCCAGGCCCAGCGCGGCCTTGATAGTGGAGGGTTCAAGCAGGCCCTTGCCGTAGTCCGAAAGTATCAGGGCCCGGCAGCCGGACTTCAGCGCCGTTTCAAGCGCCGCTAGGGCGGCCTTCCTGGCCGCGTGGTCCAGCAGGGCGGGGTGCTCGCGGTCGAAGCGCACGACCTGCTGATGCTCGGCTATTACCCGGGTTTTCTCGATGGTCCGGAAAGCGCTGTCGCGCACTAAAGAATCCGGGCTTACGCCGGCGGCGGCCAGCAGGGCGGAAAGTTCTCCCGCCGCGGCGTCGCGGCCCGCCACTGAGATCAGTACCGGCGCCGCGCCCAGCGCGGAAAGGTTCACCGCCACGTTCGCGGCGCCGCCGCAGACGGCGGATTCGGAGATTACCCTGACCACAGGTACCGGGGCCTCGGGGGAAATTCTTTCTACGGCGCCTTTTATATAGCGGTCCAGCATCAGGTCGCCGAACACGGCTATTTTAAGCCCCCGGAAGCCCGCGACAACAGAGGACAGCCGCTTGAATTCAGCTCTTGTCATAATATAATATTATAACAAAAGCGACCGAGCAGGTGTCAGGGGACGCTGATTCCTAATTCCTAATTACTGCAATAGTGCACAATTTTATTCGATACAAATAGAATTAGGAATTAGGAATCAGCGTCCCCTAGCGGACTATCGGACTTCGCGGCTGACCAGTTTGGCGGTTATGGAACCTATGGAGATCTCGGCTTTTAGCAGCATGGGAACCTTGAGTTCGTCGTCCGTTATCCAGACGAACATGCGCCTGCCGGCCTTGGCCACGAAGAGCCCCTCTTCTCCGGCCATGGGCTCCACCTTTATGCATTTCTTTTTCCCGTAGCCGGTGGAGATTTTTTCGCGCTTCCCGTACTTTATAAGAAGGCTCCAGTTGCGCTTGGTGTTGACGTCCATTTCAATTTTCGAGCCGGGCGCCGCCCGCAGCGCGCGCACACGGTAGACCGCCGAGAGCATGTCGTTGACGAGCCCCGCCAGCGGGCCCTCGAAATCGGAGACCTGGCGCTTCCGGTTCATCTTTTTGCCGTAATACCGCGCGCCGGGAACGTCGAAAACGACCCATTCGTTGAAGAAGTGCTTGCCCTCGGAGATCTTCTTGTAATAGCCGTAGGAATGCAGGTCGGCGGCGTCCATCCAGGAATCGTTGCGGTCGTCCACTTTATAGAAATTGGCCAGGAAAGAGCCGGACCTGGTTTCCGAGACTATATGCCAGGCGGGGCGGGAGGAAATATCCACCGTGCCCGCTATTTTCAGGTAAGAGCTGCCGACGTAAATAGCTCCCCAGTAGATGTCGTATTCCAGCGTCTCGCCGGCCACCATGCCGGCTACTGCCGCCGGCGCGGGGGAAACGGAAGGGGGGAGGGCCCAGTAAGGATGTTCGAGCAGGGTTTCCCCGGCTGCAGCCGTGGCGCCGGCGAGGAGAAACTGCAGCAGCAGTTTAAAAACCATAGATAATGCGTACAGCCACAAAGACCGCGAGCGCGAAGGCGGCGCTCATGCCGCGCCACTCCTTGTTCTTCCGGAAGACTTCACGGGAATAGGCCGAGAGGTCGAAGAAACAGGCCAAGCCGCGCGGACAGGGCAGGATAGCCGGGGCGGCGGCCTTGTATTTCCCAAATTCCCCGCCGTAAACGGAAAGGAGGTGGGCCTCCTCGGCTTTAATGGTCACATAATAGATCCAGCCGAAAGCCGCCGCGGCGAAGGCCCAGAGGCCGGCCGTGAGAAGCGGGCGGGAAGGGGCGGAAAGCATGAGCAGCAGGCCGGCGGTCATCAGCATGGTCCCCAGGTAGAGCGGGTTGCGCACGGCGGCGTAGGGTCCGGTCATCGTCAGAGTTTTGGATTTCACTATCACGGCGCTGGCGGCGAGGCGCACCGCCTGCCCGAGGGCCAGCACGGCGAGGCCGGCCCAAAAAAGCGGCCAGCTTTCCGGCCTGGCGGCTATCAGCAGCGCCAGCGTAACCGCCTGTGAAACCAGGATTCTTTTTTTCACTTTCTTTTCCTATTTCTCCGGCGAGTTTGATCTCTTGCCGCTTAGATCGGGCAGGGCGCGGGCCAGGGCCAGGAGATCCTTATACGCGGTGGCGTCCGCGGCGGCGGCCTTTCCCTGGCCGGTAAGCACGAGGTAGCCTTTGAGCCCGGCTTTTTTCGCCAGCAGCAGGTCGGAGTCCTTGTCGCCGGCCACGAAAGAGCGGGCCATGTCCGCCGGGCTTTCTTTACCTGCCTCCCGTATGAGCCCGGCAGCGGGCTTGCGGCAGGCGCAGTTCTCACCGGGACCGTGCGGGCAGAAATAGACAGCGTCCACCCGGGCGCCTGCCAGACGCAGATCGCGGACTAGCTTCAGATTTATGGCTATGGAGCCGGCCAACGTCATGTAGCCGCGCGCCACACCGCTTTGGTTGGTCAGCACCACTATGCGGTAGCCTTTGGCCGAAATAAGCCTGAGGGCGGCCGGGGCCGCGGCGTAGATCTTCAACTGGGAAGGGCGGGTTATATAAGCCCCGGCCCGGTCGCGGTTGAGGGTCCCGTCGCGGTCCAGGAAGGCGGTCGGAACCGCTTTTCCTTTCCTGAGGCTTTTCGGCCAGGCGCGCATCAGGTTTCTTTCCTGCCGGCCCCGGCGACCAGTTTCATCAGCGTTTTCCAGCCGCTGCAGAGGAAGACTATCTTCACGGAAAATATCAGCACCCCGCCTTCAAGCGTCTCCTGCCAGCCCGCCGGGAACCGGGCGAAGTCCTTATAGGTGGTTATGAGCGGCAGGCCCCCGCGCGCCTGCTGGGCCGCGGCCAGCTCACCCGCCGTAAAAACATGGTGGTCAGGGTAGCGCCAGATCTGCTTCAGGTCGATCTTCATTTTTTTAAGGGCGCCTTCGAAAGAGGAAGGGTCGCCTATCCCTGAGAGGGCGACGGCGGGCCTGCCTTTCAGCGCGTTCAGGTCTATCTGTTCGGCGGTGGCGGGGTTTATAAAGGTCTCCGGGGAATGCATACTCTCTATAATTTCCGCCCGCGGGGCGAGCCGCCTGATCTCGGCGCGCAGGGAGTCTATCTCTCCTTGCCGGGCCTGCTCGCAGTGCGTGATCACAACCGCGGAGGCCCGCGC
>CAMTWW010000073.1:0-1329 GCA_947085555.1 uncultured Elusimicrobia bacterium
CAGTAGGGCCGTCGCCTTGAATTTCACCTCCTGGCCGGGACGGTAAACGGGGCGGTCCGTCTCCACAAAAATGGCGACTGGCTGTGGCACCTGCAGGCGGGCAGAAGCCTGCGAGTTCCAGTAGGCGTAAGCCCCGCCGTGGCTGAGCAGCGGGTCCAGCGAGAAATATTCATTGGAAGGATAGCTGACGGGGAAAGACTGGTTGAAAAGCGCCGCGCCGTCGGCGCCTGTCTTCAGCGCCGTCCTTTGCCAGGCGCCGGAATGTGACTTGTGGTAAAAAGCGTCTATAGCCGCGTCCGGCACCGGCTTGCCGGTAAGCGCGTTCACCGCGTAAAGGCGGAACACGTCTGCGGATGCCTGCCGCGCGGGAGCCGCTGGATCGTAGAGAAAATCTTCCGGGTCGCCCTTTACGCCGGAAGTTCCCAGCAGAAAGATGTCTGTTATATTCAAGGTCACCGCTTTCAGCAGCGAGGAGCCGTCCTCAAAACCGCTGTCGCCCGAGGCGATAACGACGTACAGGCCTTTCTTGAAAGCCGGAGAAGCTACCTCCTGGTCCTTGTACTGGTAAGGGGCCGGGTAATCTATTTTCTGCCGCCATTCCAGGTCAGCTCTCCTGCCCAGAAATCCGCGAACAGCCTCCTGCTGCAGATACTTTAAGCGGCCCCAGCCTTGGTCGCCGTATTGCCCGATAGAGACCAGTTCCCCGGGAGAGGTCCTATAGGCTCTGAAATGAATTACCGGCAGGTTGCGGGCGTTAACTTTGAGGGTTTTAGCGCCGGGGGGCGGGGCGAAGGAAGCCGAAAGCTCCAGCGCCGGCAGCTCGATCCCGGCGCGTATTTTCGTACAAAGCGAAGCCGGTTTAGATCCTGGGGCTTCGCTCTCCGCCTTCCCGCACAGCTCGACGGCCGCTTTGTAGTCCGGAGCTTCCTGCTGCATGACCGCCGCGCGGTAGAAGGACCAGCTGCGGCCGAGGGCCGTTTTAAAAGAGGCCGCCCAGCCGTCAAGCGTAAGCAGGGCCTTCCCGCGCAGTTTGGCGCGGTCGAAAGAAGCCACCCTATTCGGATGCTCGAAGGGGATTAGCAGGCGCTGCAGCCGCCAGTACTCGCGGGCGAAATCCATGGCGGCGGAGCTCATACCCGCGGCGTCCTCGTAGAGAGCGGCCGCTTTGAGCGCGGCAGGCGCCGAGGCGCTGTAATCCGCGCGGTAGGCGGGCTCCGCGAACCTGTCAGCCGGGGGAGGCGCGCCCGTGACCTCCGACTCCCGCAAAAGGTAGTCAGTCCAGCGGAGCACGGCGAAGTCCCACAGCGTCGGGGTATAGGTCAGCTCGGC
>CAMTWW010000074.1:0-1838 GCA_947085555.1 uncultured Elusimicrobia bacterium
GAAATATTGACGGCCAGATTTTCCTGTAAATTGCCGGCCACGTCGGTGGAGCGCGTAAGCAGCAGGTACTGAAGCCCGCCGGAGAAAGCCGCGTCCGGGGTGGCGTAGGTCCAGCTGGTAGCGTCGGGCGACAGGTAGCCGTTGGCGCCGCTTACGATGTTCCAGTAAGGCTCGGCCTGCAGCAAGTTGAAGCCGTTGCCGTCGTACCAGAGCTGCGGGCTGCCCCACTGCTGTATCGCTACCTGCACGCTCTCATTGCGGCCGTTGTCGGAGGCGGTGCCGGACAGCTGCGGGATGCTGTTTATGCCTGCGGCCCCGGTCGGGTAGAGTATCCTGGCCGTGGGCGAGGCCGTATCTATAGTGAATTTTATGGCGGAGCCGGCGGAAGGGATATATTTTACGCGGCCTGCCTTGTCCGTGGTCCTTATCTGCAGCCAGTACGTCTTCGAGTTCTGCCAGAGAGGGAGGCCCGAAGAGAGATTCCACGGCTCATTGTTGGTGTCGAAAGGCGGGCTGTCGGCGGTCACGGGGAACCAGTAGGGCGGGGTGTCCCAGGTGGTTCCGTTCCAGTACTTCTCAAGGCCGGAAGCGCCGGTAGAGATGGTAACTTCTACGCCGGTTATGAGGCCGGGCGAGGCGTCCTGCGCCGTGCCGGTTATGGCCGGCATGGAGCGCTCGTATTCCGCAGAGGGCTCCAGGAAGGCCGAAAGGGGGTCGTCGCTGTCCACCACAAAGAACCTTTCGGCGTACGGTTCCTGCTCCAGCACATAGGCCCCGCCGCCGTCTTCACTGGCGCCGCGCACTTCCACCTTCAGCCTGTTGGTGCCGGGCGGCCAGATGCCGCTGACGTTCTTGGTCCAGAGCAGGCTGTCCGTCCCGAAGAAAGCGCAGGTGGACTGGCCCACCACGTAGGTGTCGTTAGCGCAGCCGGCCAGGTGTGTGGTGGTGGAAACCCAGGCTGGTGTCCAGGCCGAATCCCATAACGTGCAGGAGCCCACGAGATAAGTTAAACATTTCGCGGTCACCCAGACCGTGTCGGGGCTGGCGCTTATATTAGTGACGCGCACCTGCACCGTATTGCCGGCGGTGAGCGTACCGGAGAAAGAGGTAAGGTCGCCCGGAGAAAAATGCGGCTCGCCGGCCGCCGGGGTGGTGAGCGTGGTATCCGGGGCGGGCGCGAGCTTGCGTATCTCTATGAAGCCGGACTGGCTGGGCGGCGTCGTATAGGAAGCCTGCCCGGGGAAAGCCGTTTTATTCCCCACCGCGTCTGCGGCGCGCGCGAAGATCCGGTAAGTCTGGCCGTTGGTCATCGTCGGGATGCTGGAAACGGCGACCGACCAGTTCACCGGGGCAGCCGTATCGGTGGAGGCGTCCACATAGGCGCTGTCGGGCGGCGGGTTGGCGCCGTCGCCCAGGTTGAAAGTTCCGACCGTGGCCGGGTTCCACCATTGGCCGGAGGCTACGCTGTAGAAAGCCACCTGCACTTTCCTGATCAGGGTATTGGCGTCCGACGCCGTGCCCGAAATACCGGAGAAGCTGTAGACATCATAGGTATTAGGAACTATTATACGCGCGAGCGGCGCGGTCTTGTCCACCTTGAAGGGCTTCTCGTTGCGGCCGGCTTCGAACACGCTTTCCACGTTGGGGGCGGGTGAATCGGTCGCATCTTTGGCGGTGTCCTTTGAGCGGAAGCGCACGCGGTAGGACAGGCCGTCGTCCACCCTAGGCCAGAGGTCGGTTGTGGAATAACTCCAGGTGCTGCCTGAAATAAAGGTCAGGTTGAACCAGGAGGCGGTCAGGCCGCAGCCCGTGTCGAAGGCTGTGGCGCCGTTCCAGCA
>CAMTWW010000075.1:0-5031 GCA_947085555.1 uncultured Elusimicrobia bacterium
GTAGTATTGGCCGCCAGCCCGCCGGAACTCAGGAAAGTGTTATAGGTGTCGGAGGCGGTCACTACTTGCCCGGCGCCCGGATTAAGCGGGTCCGGCGCTGTTGAAACCAGCACCCGGTACAGCGTGCCGGGGTAGCGGCTGCCGTTGGCCGACCAGTTCAGCTTTATGGAACCCGTGCCGATATCGGTGAAACTGGTGAGCACCGGCGCGCGCGCCCAGGTGGAGGTGCTGGGGCTGATATAAGCAGTTACCAGGCCATTATTGTTGATCCCGGAAACGCGGAAGTAATAGGTGGCATTGGCCGCCAGGCCGGCGGAGCTAAGTGAAAGGTTGTAGGTATCCGAAGATGTCGCGGCCGACATATCTTCCGAGGTTGAAACCAGCACCCGGTACAGTGTGCCGGGGTAGCGGTTGCCATTGGCCAGCCAGTTAGACTGCACCGCGCCCGTGCTGATATTAGTGAAACTATTGAAAACAGGCGCATTGGCCAGCGTTGAGCTCCCTTTCACCGCCGTGTAACCGGTGGCTATGCCGTTCTTGTTTATCCCGGCCACGCTGAAATAGTAGGTGGTGTTGGCGGCAAGCCCGGCTGAAGCCAGCGCCACATTATAGGTATCCGAAGCCGTTACCACGGCCCCGCCGGGATTGAAAGGATCGGGAGCGGTAGAGGCGTAGATGCGGAACAAGGTGCCGGGATAGACATTGCCATTGGCCGAGAAGTTGAACTGTATCCCGCCGGTCCCTATGCCGGTGAAATTCGTAAATACCGGCGGATAAGCCAGCAGTGTCGCCGTCCCCGTGGCCGTGGTATAGGCCGTGGCCACTCCGTTCTTATTTATGCCGGCTACAGTGAAATAGTAGGTGGTATCGGCGGCCAGCCCGGCAGAACTGAAGAAAGTGTCGTAGGTCTGATCCGTAGTAACTACGGCCCCGGCGGGATTAAGCGGATCCGGCGCGGTTGAGACAGCTACCCTATATTGCGTCCCGGGGTCGGCATTGCCGTTGGCCGACCAGTTGAACTGTATGGAACTGGCGTAGACATTGGTGAAATTTGTAAATACCGGCGCATAGGCCAGCAGCGTCGCCGTCCCCGGGAAAGCGGCCCAGGAACTGGAAGCCCCTAAGCCATTGCTGCGCACAAAGAGGTAATAAGTGGTGTCCGGGACCAGTGAGGGCGCATCTACGGTGGCGCTTAAGCCCAGAGTATCGCTTGATGCATAAATGGCGGGCGGATTATCCGGGCCGGCCGAGGCGGCCAAAGTGTAGCCGGTGGCCCCCCTTATCAGGGACCAGTTCGCGGTCATCTGCCTGGCGGCTACGCCGGTTATGGAACCGATAGTCGGCCGGGCCGGGGCTAAAGTCTCGGTCAACATCACCCAGGAATCGCCGCTGACGGCGGTTGAAGGCCCATCATAGGTCGCGGACACGGTCCTGCCGCCGGCCGCCATGATTACGCCATTGCCGTCGTCTATATACCAGCGCGCTGCCAGCCTGTCCCCATTGTCCAGTGTAGTAAAGACCGGCAGCTTGACCCAGTTCTGCACGGCCAGCGTGAGAGTCAACTCCGTCCTGATGACAACGGAGGAGATCACCACGCCGAGATTCCCGGCATTATCCGCTTTCAGCAGCTCGGCCGTTATCGTGGCATTTGCCGCGTTGGCGCTTTCCCTAGCCCAGATATTGAAGGTGACATTGCCGGCTATGGTCACATCATCCAGCGGGTCGGTATACCAGGTGACCGTAGAGCCGGCCGGCGCCAGGGTAAACTGGGTGGCAATGGTAGGCGGGGTAACGGTGCCGGCCACCGTATTCTTGGTGGAATACACTACCGAAGCGCCGCGCAGCCGCGTCATGTCGCGCGCGTTAAGGTCTATCGGCGAGACCAGGTTCCTGAAATAAAGCCTGGTTACAATAGCAGCATCCGTTACCGTTGATTGCTCCACCGTATAGGCTGTCCGGATATTATTGTTATTGGTGGCGGCCGCGCGGAAATAATAGGTGGTCTGGGAGGCCAGGCCTGTCAGGTAGACGTAACTATCAACAGTGTTGGAAAGAATCACCTCCGCCCCCGCGGGGTTGAGCGGGTCCGGCGCGGTAGAGGCCAGAACATTGTAAAGCGTATCTGGATAGGCATTGCCGCCGGGGTTCCAGTTGAACCGTATGGATTTGGAATTGATATTTGTGAAATTAGTGAAGACGGGGATAGCGGCCAGCGTAGAGGTGGACTGCGCCGGAGTATACGCCGTGGCGACGCCGCCCTTGTTGAGGCCGGCCACGGTGAAATAATAACTGGTATTCCCGGCCAGCCCGGCGGAAGTCAGTGAAATATTATAAGTATCGGAAGCCGTCACCACCGCGCCCGCCGGATTCAGCGGGTCGGGCGCTGTTGAAACCTGCACGCGGAACAGTGTGCCGGGGTAGGGATTCCCGTTCGCGGACCAGTTGAACTGCATTGAATTGGTTAATACATTGGTGAAATCCACGAAGGCCGGCGTGAAAGCCAGCAGTGTGGAGACGCCCTGCGCCGCCGTGTAATTGGTGGGCACGGCGCCAGTCATAAGCCCGGCCACCCGGAAATAATAGGTGGTATTGGCGGCAAGCCCGGCGGAACTTAAGGAAAGGTTATAAGTATCGGAAGAAGTCACCACCGCCCCGTCGGGGCTGAGCGGGTCCGGCGCGGTGGAAACAAGAACCCTGTAAAGCGCGCGCGGGCCGTTACCATTGGCGGACCAGTTGAACTGTACCGAACTGGAGAAAACATTGGTGAAATTGCTGAAGACCGGCGTATAGAGCCTGGCCTGCACGGTGGCCCCGTTGGACA
Organism: uncultured Elusimicrobia bacterium; assembly: GCA_947085555.1. Lineage (GTDB taxonomy): Bacteria > Elusimicrobiota > Elusimicrobia > Elusimicrobiales > UBA9959 > UBA9959. Next base: position 2,822 of record CAMTWW010000075.1, read on the forward strand.
GATAGCCCCAGCCGTCCCAGGAGGCCCGCGCCTTCACGGCGAAGTAATAAGTTGTGCCGCCTTCCAGTCCCGGTATGTTGAACTGTTCCGTGGTACCGAAAAAGCCGGGTGAGGGCACCGCGACGAAGTCGGTAGCGGAGCGGGACAGGAAGAATTTAGTTTCGCTCAGCGCGGGAGATTCGCCCGGGATGCTGGACAGCCGTATTTCATAAGCCGCCGCCGTGCCGGTTGAGCCGTCTGCCTTCGGCGCTGTCCAGTTCAGCAGAATGCTGCCTTCGGCCGCGCCGGTGGAAGCGGTGAGATTGAGGACCGTGGAAGGCCAGGCCGCCAGATTGGCGAAGCCGGGCTGAAGGGTGTAGTTGGTTGAAGTATAAGAGGCTTTGCCCTGCTCGTCCAGGGCGGAAATGAGATTATGGCTGGCCGAAGTACCGTCCCGGCCGCCGGTATTAACTACCGCGGGAACCACTTCGTTAGTGGGGCCTGAAAATGAACCGGCGGACGCGGGCTGTACCGACAGCAGGGCAAAGCAAAGCCACTGCAGCAGTTTCCCGCCGCGAGGCGATGTCTTTTTTTCGCGTCCCTCAACTCTCATACATCCTCAGTCGCGCCTATAATCCCCGCCTAATACATCACTATGACCAATCCGGCCGCACCCGTACTGGCAGCGCCGCCGGACTCCGCGCCTCCTCCTCCTCCTCCTCCTGGCGCCGTGCCGGCCTGCCCGGCCTGGCCGGTATCGCCGGCGGCGACAGCCGAGCCGCCCTGCCCGCCGCCGCCGCCGCCCGGGCTGGAGCCGCCGTTCCCGCCGGCCGCACCGTCGACGGCCCGGGTGCTGCCGCCGGCCCCGTCGGTCAGTTGCAAGGTGCCGTTAGTGCAGGCGCCGCCTGCCCCGCCGGTAACGCCTGTATTGGTCACGCCGCCGCCGGCCGTTATTATGGTGGCCCCGGAGAACCTGCTGAAGTTCCCGGCCCCGCCGGCGGTTGAAGCCGCACCCACCACTATAGCGACGTCGCCGGTGACGGTGACCAGCCCGGCGCAATAAGCGCCGGCCCCGCCGCCGCCGTCGGAAGCGTTAGCCCCGGCCACGCCGCCGCCGGCCCCGCCGCCCCAGACCTGCACATAAACAGTAGAGACTCCGGGCGGCCTCGTCCATGTGCCATTAACCGTGAAGACCTGTATATTGTTGGGGATGCCGATAGTCTTTATTCCGGCCCCGGTGCCTACCTGCATCAGGTCGCCGTCGTTATCCCACGCCACCTGTCCTTCAGCCGTGCCGGCAGAAACGTCGGCAGCCTGCGGCAGGCGCAAGCCCTCGGTAGTAACTGAATTATTTATCCCTGACAGGTTTACAAGCGTGCCGTCCGCATACGTCTGGTTGCCGGTAAAACTATTGGCCCCGAGTATAGCCGCCGTGCCGGTTATCTTTGTCGGGGTTATGGACCCGGCCAGCATACCATCGGTGACTTTAGCCGCGCCTATGGCAGTTACTCCCGTATTGCTGATAGTGACGTCGCCGGTCACCGTAACCGCGGCCGGCTGGTTGGATGCATTGCCCACAAAGAGCTGTGCCGAGGTAAGGCCAGCCGAAAGAAAACCGAGGTCAGCGTCATAAGCCTGCACATTGACGCCTATCGCCAGGCCCAGGTTGGTCCTGATATCGGGCGCGCTGTAGAAAGCGCCTATCGCCACCGATGAAACCCTAAGCAGGGCCGAACCGTTCAGCGTAGCCAGCGTATCCAGGTCTGTGTCCCAGGCCTGCACATTCGTCCCTATCGCCAGGCCCAGGTTACTCCGTGCCGCCGCATTATCGGCCGAACCCAGCAATGTCTGGATATTTGCCGAAGGCGTAATGCCGCCATAGGTGGTCAGGTCCGCGTCATAAGCCTGCACATTGACGCCTATCCCCAGCCCCAGGTTGGTCCGCGCCGCCGCGTAATCCGCGGAGCCAAGCAAGGACTGGATATTCGCCGAGGGCGTGATGCCGCCATAGGTAGTCAGGTCCGCGTCCCAAGCCTGCACATTCGTGCCTATCGCCAGGCCCAGGTTACTCCGTGCCGCCGCATAATCGGACGAACCCAGCAATGTCTGGATATTTGCCGAAGGCGTAATGCCGCCATAGGTAGTCAGGTCCGCGTCATAGGCCTGCACATTGACGCCTATCCCCAGCCCCAGGTTGGTCCGCGCCGCCGCGTAATCCGCGGAGCCAAGCA
>CAMTWW010000076.1:0-3179 GCA_947085555.1 uncultured Elusimicrobia bacterium
GCTATCACGAGGTCCTTGTTGATGATATCGACGTTGGAATTTTCGCGGATATCGGAGGCCTTAACTTCCTTCTTGCCCTTCACTGAGAGCTGTACGGTCTCGGGGCCGTCGCCCTTGAGGCGGACGCGCAGCTTCTTGAGGTTCAGCACGATATTGACCACGTCTTCCTGCACGCCGTTAACGGCGGAGTATTCGTGCCTGGCGCCCTTGATGCGCACGGCCACCACAGCCGCGCCCTCAAGGCTGGAGAGCAGGATGCGGCGGAGAGAATTACCCACGGTGTGGCCGTAGCCCTTTTCATAGGGCTCTGCGGTGAACCGGGAGTAATTGTCCGTCTTCGACTTGTCGTCTATGCTGAGGGCTTCGGGAATAACCAGCTGTTTCGAGAAAGTTGCCATTAAGAACCTCGCTTATTTGGAATAGAATTCTACGATGAGCTGCTCGTCCACTGAGATGCTTGACTCCGCGCGGTCGGGCCAGCGCACAAGCTTGCCTTTTTTGGAACCGGCGTCCCACGTCAGGAAGCTGGGGCGGTGGGTGGTCTTCTCCGCGTGCTCCAGACCCTGCTTTACAAGAACGGTCTCGGCGGTCTTCGCGTTTATCGTCACTTCGTCGCCGGGCTTGAGGATGGCGGAAGGGATGTCCAGGCAGCGGCCGTTGACGCTGATGTGGCCGTGGCAGACTAGCTGGCGGGCCGCTTTAAGGGACACCGCGAAGCCGAGGCGCCGCACCACATTGTCCAGGCGGACTTCCAGGAAGCGCAGCAGGGCCGCGCCGGTCTGGCCCTTGTCCTTGGAGGCCTTGCCGAAGAAGCGCTTGAACTGGGTTTCGGTCACCTGGGCGGAGAGGCGGGCTATCTGCTTCTCGCGCAGATGTTTGCCGTAATCGGACATCTTGGTAGGCCGCTTGCCGACGGAGAAGCGTTTCTCTTTTTCGGCTTTCTGGGCGCGGTCCACAAGGCAGTTGGTATGACACTTCGTGCCTTTGAGGAACATCTTCCGGCTCACTTTCACGCATTTCTTGCAGCTGGGTCCGGTATATCTCGACATTAAAAGTCTCCTTTAGCGCTCCATGTAGGGCTTCATGCGAATTAGCTGCGAATAAACCCGCGAATAGCCGCGAACACAGCGATTAATCCGCATTTATCCATATTTATTCGCATTTATTCGCATAGCCCCATTCGCGCGGCTATTCGCATAGCCCCATTCGCGCAGCTATTCGCATAATCCCTTTTCGCGCAGCTATTCGCATTTATACTCTGCGCGCCTTGGGCGGCCTGCAGCCGTTGTGCGGGATGGGGGTGATATCCTTGATGGAGACCACGTGTATGCCGCTCTGGGCGATACCGCGGATGGCGGTCTCGCGCCCGGGGCCGGGGCCGCTCACGAAAACCATGGCCTGCCTCACGCCGTAGTCGGCCGCCTTGGCCGAAGCCTTGGCCGCGGTGATTTGCGCCGCGAAGGGGGTGCCCTTCTTGGTGCCGCGGAAGCCGTTGCCGCCGGAAGTGGACCAGGCAATGACGCCGCCCTTCTCGTCGGTAAAGGTGATGAGCGTATTGTTGAACGAACAGTTCACGTACACGCGGGCGAACGCCACCGTGCGGTAGCGGCGCTTGGGGGCGGCCTTCTGGTCCGGCTTCTTCGCCCCGTCCTGCTGGTTTTTATTTTCGTCTGCCATAGTTTTAAATCATCCTCCTAAAGCGGCAAGTTGATAAAGTTGACTGGTTTATAAGTTGACTAAGTACTCTATCAACTTATCAACTCTGTCAACTGCCTACAGCCTATCCACCTGCTCCTTATGCCTTAGCGGCCGCCGCTTTCGCGGAAGAGCCGACTGTCCGTCTCCTGCCGCGGCGGGTGCGGGCGTTAGTGCGGGTGCGCTGGCCGCGGGCGGGCAGGTTCCTGCGATGCCTGTAGCCGCGGTAACTATTGATCTCTACGAAGCGCTTCAGGTTTGCGGAGATCTCCCTGCGGAGCTCGCCCTCCACCTTGTATTCCTTCGCGATGCAGGCGTTAAGCAGACCCACCTGGTCCTCGGTGAGGTCTTTCACCCTTATTTCAGGGCCGATCTGGGCTTTGAGGCCTTCAAGTATTTTTTTGGCCATCGGGCGCCCGATACCGAAAACATAGGCGAGGGCGATGCTGACCTTCTTCTCCCTGGGTAAATCCACACCTGCTATACGTGCCATACTTTCTCCTGTATCTGCTGATGACGGTAAGTTGATAAGTTGATAAGTTGATAAGTTGACTAAGTTGACTAAGTTGATAAGTTGACTAAGTTGATAAGTTGACTAAGTACTCTATCAACTTTATCAACTCTATTAACTGCCGTTTCCCAACTGCCGTTTCCCAACTGCCGTTTCCCAAACTACCGTTTCCCAAACTGCCCTATCCCTGGCGCTGCTTGTGGCGGGGGTCGTCGCAAATAACGCGCACCACGCCCTTGCGCTTCACTATCACGCACTTTACGCAAATTTTCTTAACGCTCGCTCTTACTTTCATTGGTCACCTCTGAACTGTTGTACCGTTTCGGGAGCCGCTCTCGCCGGGCGGGCTTATTTTTCCCTGTAAACTATCCGGCCCTTGCTGAGATCGTAAGGAGACAGCTCCATCTTAACTTTATCGCCCGGCAGTATCTTGATATGGTGTATGCGCATCTTGCCGGAAATGATGCCGAGTATCGTCTTGCCCGGGGCGATCTCCACTTTGAAAGTGGCGTTCGGAAGGGACTCTTTCACTATCCCTTCTATCTCTATTTTTTCGCTGTTTTCTGACATATTGTTATATTATACTAAATATTTAACTTATTATACTCAGGATGTCGCAGCCTTCCTCTGTGACGGCCACCGTATGCTCGTAGTGGGCCGCCAGGCTGCCGTCCGCTGAAACCGCCGTCCAGCCGTCGTTCTTCACCACCACATCGGCCCTGCCCAGGCAGAGCATCGGCTCTATGGCCAGCGTCATGCCGGCCCTCAGCAGCGGCCCGGAACCGGACATGCCGAAATTCGGGATGGAGGGCTCCTCGTGGAGCTGCCTGCCTATGCCGTGGCCGGTGAACTCGCGCACCACCGACAGCCCGTTCTCCTGCGCGTATTTTTCCACCGTCTCGACCGTCGCATCCGACGTGGCCAGTCCCCGAATCAGCTCGATCAATCCCATAACCGGCACCGGATTGAAGAA
>CAMTWW010000077.1:0-2506 GCA_947085555.1 uncultured Elusimicrobia bacterium
TATGGATTGCTTCTTTTAGAAGACCGTCTTCATAGTAGAGCGGCTCGGCAAGTATTACGCCACGCTGGATGCCGGGTTTCATATCCTTATCCCTTTCGTGGACAAGGTGGCCTACAGGCACAGCATGAAGGAAATGGTGATGGACGTGCCGCCGCAGACCTGCATCACCAAGGACAATATTTCCGTAGAAGTGGACGGCATACTCTACGTCCAGATTGTGGATCCCTCCAAGGCCTCCTACGGCGTTACCAATTACGAGTTCGCCACCACCCAGCTGGCCCAGACCACGATGCGCAGCGAGATCGGCAAGATAGAGCTGGACCGCACCTTCGAGGAGCGCGAGAAGATCAATATGGAGATCGTGGCCGCCGTGGACAAGGCCTCCGTTCCCTGGGGCATAAAAGTGACGCGCCACGAGATCAAGAACATCACTCCCCCCGACAGCATCAAGGGCGCGATGGAAAAGCAGATGCGGGCCGAGCGCGAGAAGCGCGCCCTGATAGCGGAATCCGAGGGCGATAAGCAGGCTAAGATCAACCGCGCCGAAGGCGATAAGCAGGAGGCTATAGCGCGCTCCGAAGGCGAAAAGATGAAGCGCATCAACGAGGCCGAAGGCCGCGGCCAGGAAATCGAGCGCCTCGCCCTGGGTACCGCCAAGGGTATCCGCGAGATAGCCAACGCCATCAACGAACAGGGCGGCTCCGACGCCGTGAATCTGCGCATTGCCGAGCAGTACCTGGCTGAGTTCGGCAAACTGGCCCAGCGCAACAACACTATGATAATCCCGTCCAACCTGGGCGACGTGGCCGGCATGGTGGCCGCGATAGGCAAAGTCCTCACCGCCACCCGCGCCCAGAACCCGCAGGAGCCCGCCGTTGCCGTTGCCGCCGCCGCGGCAAAACCCGCCGGCCAGCAGTACCCCCCCAGCGCCCTCCCTCCCAGGCCTAACTAAGCCGCGTAGGAGCAATAAAAAACCGGGAGAAAGCTCCCGGTTTTTTATTTGCCTGTCGCCGCCCGGGGACAGCCCTCCGGAGCTATTTCTTTATCAGGTTCGAGACGATCTCGGAGGCTTTGGCGAGGTGGTCCAGGAGGATGTATTCGTCATGCTGTTTCAGGCTGCGGGCGCCTATTCCGAAGCTGACGGCGGCCAGGCCCCTGGCGTTAAAAGCGTTGGCTTCATTGCCGCCGGTTGAGGCTACGGGAACCGGGGTAAGCCCGGCGTCGCGGATCGCCCATTCGGCGAGGCGCAGGACCTCGGAACCGGGGGCGTGAAGATAGGGCTGGTAGTCCCAGGTCCACTTGAAGGCTACAGCTCCGCCGGCGGCCGCGGCTGACTTCTCGAATTCGGCCTTAATGGCGTCCAACACGGGAAGCGCTTTAGCGGCGTCGGAAGCGCGCACCTGCCCCCTTACCAGCGCCGCCAGCGGGACCAGGCCGGTGCTGACACCGCCGGCGATAGTGCCTATGTTCGAAGTGGTTTCAGTATCATGCCGTCCGAGCGACAGCGAAGCGATCGCTTTTGCGGCTATGGTTATAGCGGATATCCCGCTTTCCGGATCGGAAGAAGCGTCAGAGGTCCTGCCGAGGATATCCGCCGAGAAAAGGGCAATACCCAGGGAAGATGCCGTATAGGCCCCGGGGGCCAGCTCTGAACCAAACACAAAAGCGCAGCGTATGCGCTGCGGCAGGGCCAGGTGCTTAACGCCAGCCATATTGCCCTTGGCCCTGGTGGTGAAGACCGCGGTGAAGGGTTTAAGCGGGAGCCCGCTGTGCACCGCGCGCTCCAGGGAGTAGAGAATGGCGGCCATGCCGGCCCGGCCATGTACTCCCAGAGGCCCCTTCCCCCCTGAGGTTATCCGGTCGGCCGTTACAATCGCTTCCGTAGCCGAAGTGTGGTACAGCGTGTCCATGTGGGCCGCGAGGGTAAAATCCCCGCCGCCGCCCACCTCGCAGACCACGTTCCCGGTATTGGAAAGCGCGGCCGCGGCCGAGCCGTCTACCTGTACCGGCAGGCCCAGGTTCTTAAGGAAGGAAAGAACATAGTTCGCCACCGGCGCTTCCTTGCCGGGCAGGCCGTCCAGGCGCGCCAGCTCGGAGAACAGGGCTATCAGCCTTTTACTCGCCATCGTGTTTTTACTCCGCCCACTTGCGCGCCAGGTTTATGAGGACCTCAGCCGATTTGTTCATGCCGTCGAGGGAGACCCATTCGTAGCGGCCGTGATAATTGTAGCCGCCGGTAAAAACGTTGGGGGTCGGCAGGCCCATGAAAGAAAGACGCGCCCCGTCGGTGCCGCCGCGTACCGGCTTTACACGGGGTTCCAGCCCGGCCTGCTTCACCGCCGCCTTAAGGTTGGCCATGACGGCGGGGTGCTTTGCTATAACTTCCTTCATGTTCCTGTATTGCTCCCTGAAAGCCACCTCTATCCTCGCCAGCGGGTACTTCAGGCGCTTCGAGGCCGCTATAGCCTCAAGCTGTTTCTCCATCGCCTTCAGTTTCTTCAGATCA
>CAMTWW010000078.1:0-2590 GCA_947085555.1 uncultured Elusimicrobia bacterium
CGCGCAGTCTCCGGCCGCGCCGCCCGCCGTAATCTCGTTGCCCGGCATGGGCGGGATAGATATGCCGGGCATAGCCAGGGTGCCGGTGACGCATTTCAAATTCTCGGTTTCCACTTCGGTGCCGGAGATAGATGCCGCGCTTTTAAAAAAAGTGTCCGACCTGGCCGCCGGGGAGGACGAACTGCGCGCCCTCCAGCGCCGGACCGAAGGCGAACTGCTGGAATATGAAAGCCGCAAGAGCGAGCTCCTGCTGGGCAGGATCTACGTAGCGCTGAAGGAGCTGGCTATAAAAGAAGAGGTCAGCGTGATCATAGACAAGCGCAATATCCTCTTCGGGCAGAAAGCGGTGGACCTTACAGCCAAACTGCTCAAGAAGCTGGAGGACAACGGGTTATGAAGCTTACCGCCTCCGACATAGCCGGGATCGCCGAAGGGGAACTGCGCGGCGACGGCGCTCTCCATATTTCCGGCGCGGCCCAGCTCGACAAAGCGGGCCCGTCCGACCTGTCCTTCTTGGCCGATCCCGCCCTGGCGGCCGCGGCCGCCGGGTCCAAGGCCGGCTGCCTGCTGGCCCCGCTCGGCTCGGAGGAGCTGTTCAAGGATTTCACCGGTACGCTGATATTCACGAAGAACCCGAAATACGCTTTCATGCTGGCCCTGCGGCTCGTAGAAAAAGAAAAGCGCCCGCTCCCGGCGCCCGGGATACATCCCTCGGCCTGCGTATCGGCTTCGGCCCGAGTGGGGAAGGATGTCCACATAGGCCCGCTGGCCGTAGTGGAGGACGGCGCCGAGATCTCCGACAAGGCCGTCATAGGCGCGCAGTGCTATATAGGCCGGAACGCCAGGGTCGGCCGCGAGGTTCGGCTTTACCCGGGCGTGAAAATAATGGACGGCTGCGAGATAGGCCCGGAGGCGCTGCTGCATGCCGGCGTGGTCATAGGTTCCGACGGCTACGGCTATATCTCCCCCCGCGGGGCGCATGAGAAGATCCCGCAGCTGGGCAGGGTGGTGGTGGAGGGGCGCGTGGAGATAGGAGCCAACACGACCATAGACCGCGCCGCGCTCGACGTGACGCTTATCGGCGGCGGGACGAAGATAGACAACCTGGTGCATATCGCCCACAATGTCAAGATCGGCAAGCACTGCCTGATCATGGCCGAGGCCGGCATAGCTGGCTCCGCGGTTCTCGGCGACAATGTGATCCTCGGGGGGCAGTCGGCGATCTCAGACCATGTGACCATCGGCGACAATACGGTGGTGATGGGCAAGACCGGCGTCATGTCCGATCTCCCCGCGAACCAGATCGTGTTTGGCCACCTGGCCAGGCCCCGCTTCCTCGCGATGAAGATAGAAGCCCTGCTCGGCAAGCTCCCTGAAATGCACAAAGCGCTGCACAAGATACAGAAGAAGCTGGGGATGTAGATATTTGATGAGAACGACGATCAAATCACCGGCTGCTCTCGAGGGGATAGGCTTGCACAAGGGGCAGCCTTCCCGCGTCACCTTCCTGCCTGCGGCTGGCCCCACGGGCTTCCGCTTTATCAGTCCCGCCTTTAAGGAGCCGCTGCCGGCCCGGCTCGACAAAGTGGCGGGGACGGCGCGCGGGATCAATATCAGCGACGGAAAAAACACCATTTATACGGTGGAACATTTGCTCTCGGCCGCGGCGGGGCTCGGTATAGACGACCTTGATATTGAAATAAACGGGGAGGAGCCGCCCGCCGCCGATGGTTCTTCGCTGCCTTTCGCCCGCGCCCTGCTTAAAGCCGGCCGCCGTGAGAAAACAGGGCAGGAGCGCGCGCACCTCAAGATCTCCGGAAAAATTGAAATGGTCAAAGGCGATATCCACTATTCGGCCAGTCCCGCGCGTGGAGTCTCCTTTAAGCTTATTTACGATTATCCCCACGCCCTGGTGGGCAGGCAGGTTTTGGAACTCGCCCTGACGCCGGAGGAATACCTGGCCGGCGTGGCGCCGGCCAGGACTTTCGGTTTCTCACATGAGCTGGAGGCGCTCAAGGCCGCCGGGCTGGCGCTGGGCGGCTCGCCCGCGAACGCCGTTGTGATAGGCGAAAAAGAGATACTGGCCAGGGACGGCCTCCGCTTCCCCGACGAATTCGCGCGGCATAAACTGCTGGACCTCATCGGGGACCTGGCCCTGGCCGGCCTGCCGCTCAGGGATATCCATATAGAGGCCGAGCGCCCCGGGCACGCCGCCAATGTCAATTTTGCTAAACTGTTATCAGAAAAGGCTATCTGATTTATGGCTGAAACCAAACCCCGCCACTACAAGCCGGTCCGCATCATCCCCTGCGAGGAAATACTCAGGATCATCCCCCACCGCTACCCCTTCATGATGGTGGACCGCGTGGAAGTGGTGGAAGAAGGCAGGTACTGCGTCGGCGTAAAATGCATCAGCGCCAACGAGCTTTATTTCCACGGCCATTTCCCCGAAAAGCCCATAATGCCGGGCGTGCTGATGCTGGAAGGCATGGCCCAGACCGCCGCGGCCATGATGATGGACCTGCCGGAGACCAGGGGCCGCCTCGGTTTTTTCGCGGGGATAAGCAAGGCCAGGTTCCGCCGCCAGGTA
>CAMTWW010000079.1:0-2495 GCA_947085555.1 uncultured Elusimicrobia bacterium
CGCAAAGTCCAGCGGAAATCGCCGTAAAACCAAACGAGAGGTTCCATTTAATGAACAACACAAAGAACAGCAGGAACGTGTGCGTCAGCCAGCTCAACTCCGTTACAGTGCGTTTCGCGGGCGACTCCGGGGACGGCATCCAGTTGGTGGGCAGCCAGTTCGCCAACGCCACGGCTATAGCCGGCAACGATCTCAGCACCCTGCCGGATTATCCCGCCGAGATCCGCGCCCCGGCAGGCTCGCTCGCCGGCGTCAGCGGCTTCCAAATCAGCTTCGGCGACGAAACGGTGCTCACCCCCGGCAACAAGCCGGACGTGCTGATGGCCATGAACCCCGCGGCGCTGGCCGTGAACCTGAAGAACATGGATAAGGGGTCCATCATCATCGTCAACTCCGACGCGTTTACCCCGGTCGGCCTGGAGAAAGCCGGCTATAAAACCAACCCTCTCGAGGATAATTCCCTGGCCAATTACCGCGTTATAGGGGTGTCGGTCAATTCGCTCGCCGGCGGCGTGCTCAAAGATTCCGCCCTTACCCCGGCGCAGGTGCTGAAATGTAAGAATTTCTATCTGCTCGGCCTGCTTTACTGGATGTACGGCCTTCCCCTGGAAGCCACGCAGGCCTGGATAAAGACCAAGTTCGGCAAAAAATCCCCCGAGCTCGCGGCCGCCAACGCCAAAGTGCTGGAAGCCGGCTACGACTACGCCGAAACCACCGAGATTTTCGACGCCAGGTTCCAGTTGAAGAAGAGCCCGGTTACCAAGGGCAAATACCGCAACCTGACCGGCAATGAAGCGGCGGCCTACGCGCTTATCACTGCCGCCAAGCTCCTGAAAAAGAAGCTTTTCTACGGGTCTTACCCCATCACCCCGGCCACCGAGATCCTGCAGACCCTCTCCAGGCACCGCGCTAATGACGTGGTGGTGTTCCAGGCCGAGGACGAAATAGCCGCCATCTGCTCCTCCATAGGCGCCGCTTTCGCGGGCGAGCTGGCGGCTACCGGCACCAGCGGGCCCGGGCTCTCCCTTAAATCCGAGGCTCTCGGCCTCGCCGTCATAGCCGAGCTGCCCCTGGTGGTGGTGAACGTGCAGCGCGGCGGGCCTTCCACCGGCCTGCCCACCAAGACCGAGCAGTCCGACCTGCTGCAGGCCGTCTACGGCCGCCATGGGGAATCCCCCCTGGTGGTGCTGGCCGCGACCAGCCCCGCCGACTGCTTCGACACCACGCTTGAGGCCGCGCGCATAGCCGTAAAATATATGACGCCGGTAGTGGTGCTGACCAACGCCTATCTCTCCAACGGCTCGGAGCCTTTCCGCATCCCCAGGCTTTCGGAGCTGCCCAAATTCGAGGTCAGCCCCCTGCCGAAACCCGAGAATTACAAGTGCTTCATGCGCGATCCGGAGACGCTGGCTAGGCCCTGGACTTACCCGGGGCTAGCCGGTTACGAATACCGCGCCGGCGGCCTGGAGAAGCAGAACGTCGAGGGCAATATCAGCTACGACGCCGTCAATCACGAGGTTATGACCAACCTGCGCGCCGACAAGATAGCCCGCGTGGTTAAGGAGATACCGGCCACTAAGCTCAACGGCCCGGAAGAAGGCGAACTGCTGGTGGTAGGCTGGGGCTCCACCTACGGCGCCATCACCACGGCCATCACCGAGGCTAGGAAGGCCGGTCTCAAAGTGTCCTCCATCCACATCAAGCATATCTTCCCCCTGCCGGCCGACCTGGGCGCCATAATGCGGCGCTTCAGCAAGGTGCTGGTGCCGGAGGAGAACTCAGGGCAGTTCCGGCTGCTGCTGCGCTCCACTTATCTGCTCGAACCCCTCGGCCTTAACAAGGTGCAGGGCCAGCCGCTCAATTCCGACGAGATCCTGTGCAAGATAGAGGAAATCCTGAAGGGGAATTAACAACATGGAAAAAACTATGGAAAAAACCAAGCTCGCGGCTAAAGACTTCTCCTCCGGCCTGCCGGTCAAGTGGTGCCCCGGCTGCGGCGACTTCGCCATCCTCAATATGCTGCAGAAGACGATGGCTAATATGGGCCTGCCGCTGGAGAAATACGCCGTTATTTCCGGCATAGGCTGCTCCAGCCGCTTCCCTTATTATGTCAGCACTTACGGCTTCCACTCCATACACGGGCGCGCGCTCGCTGTGGCGTCCGGGGTGAAGCTTTCCAACCCGGAGCTGGCCGTATGGGTGATAACCGGCGACGGCGACGGCATGTCCATAGGAGGCAACCACCTGATACACACCATAAGGCGCAATCTGGGCCTTAAAGTGGTGCTCTTTAATAACCGCATCTACGGCCTGACCAAGGGGCAGTGCTCACCCACCACCCTGCAGGGCGCAAAGACCAAGACCACCCCGGCCGGCTCGATAGATTACCCGTTCGACCCGTCCCGGTTCGCGGTGGGCTTGGACTGCACCTTCGTGGCCCGCGGCATAGACAATGACATCCCGGGAACTTCGGCCATACTCGAGCGGGCGGCCAA
>CAMTWW010000080.1:0-3912 GCA_947085555.1 uncultured Elusimicrobia bacterium
CTGCGTAATTCCTGCCAGCGAGTTGGCTACGCCTATGTCAAAGAAATAGAATTTACCCATTGAATACGCCTTTCTGCTCGCGGCGTGGCGGAAAGGCGGAACCATATTCCCCAAAAGTGTGTCCTCGAGAATGTTAAAATACTCGATAATGGTGCGCGGGGGAACCTGGGCGTCGCGCGCCACCTCGTTAAAATTCACAAGTTCGGCGTTCGTGAGCGCCGCCACTTTTAAGAACCGCGAAAAGTTTTCTATCTTACGTACGATCGCCTCCGCCTGTATTTCCTCCTTAAGGTAGGCGCCGGTATAATCCTCCAGCTCCTGCCCCGGAGACTCGCTAAGGTACACCGGCGGCAGACTTCCGTGGGCCAGTACCTTCTGTAGGTTAAACCGCGGCCTGTGGGCGGCTTTAAGCTCAGTGTAAGTAAAAGGCCAAAGGTGGTGAACCCTGGCCCGCCCGGCCATAAGCGAAGTGTGCGTCCTCCTGAGCTTCCGCGCGCTGCTGCCGGTAAGAAGGAAGCGCGCGGCGCTGGTTTCTATCAAATCATGGATCTCGTCCATCAGGGAAGGAAGTTTTTGTATTTCGTCCACAACCACCAGGCTGTCGTTTTTCCTGAGCTCTTCCCTGATAAGACCAGGATTCGCCGCAAGTTTTATGAACTCCCTGTTTACAAGCAGGTTGTACACACGGTCAGGTTTAAGCTGGTTTTTTATGTATTGGGTCTTGCCGGTTCGGCGCGGGCCGAGTAGCAGCACGCTTTTTGTTTTTAGCGTTTCTTCAACAGGGCAAAATATCCGCGGAATATACATATACCCCCCTCCGTACCTATAATATACGCACCTATCATGCCATATTTACCGTAATATACGCAATACGCCTCCCGATTAACGCCCTGACCCCCACGGGTTTTACTTTAGTTACTTCGCGGCTTTGCCTGTCCCTCCGGCGGCGAGCTGGCCGCAGGCGGCGGCGATATCCGCGCCCTTTTCCCGGCGCATATGGGTCCGTATCCCGGCCTCCACTAAAATAGCCTGGAACTCTTTCCCCTTTTCGAAGCGGCCGGGCGTAAAAGCGGCCCCCGGCGCCGGGTTGTACATTATCAGATTCACCTTGCAGGGCAACTCTTTGAGCAGCGCCAGAAGCTTCTCCGCGTCCGCCCGGGAATCGTTCAGGCCGTCGAAGAGGATATACTCGAAGAAAACCGTTCTCTTCGTCCTGTCGGTGTAATACCTGGCGCCGCCTATGATCTCCCGTAAAGAATATTTTTTGCTCATGGGCGTCAGCTCCGCCCGCTGTTTCTCATCGGCGGTTATCAAGGAGACCGCCAGCCTGATTTCCAGGCGCGATTCCGCCAGCTCCCTTATCACTGGCACGACTCCTACGGTGGAGACCGTAATCCTCGTCTGCGGGAAATTATAGCCTTTGTTGTCGGAAAGCAGGAGCACACTTTTTTTAACGTTCGCCCAGTTCATGAAAGGTTCGCCCATGCCCATGAACAGCAGGCTGTCCAGCTGGCGGCCGGCCTCGCGGCGGCAGGCCGCGAACTGCGCCAGTATCTCGTGCGGCCTCAGGTCCCGCTTCAGGCCGAGCCCGCCGGTGGCGCAGAAGACGCAGCCGCAGGCGCAGCCCGACTGGGAGGAGATGCAGGCCGAGACCGTTTTCTTGTTGAACAGGACCACGCTCTCGGCCTTCGCGCCGTCGGGGAAAGTAAAGAGCAGCTTTACTGTCTTGTCTATCCCGGAGACCAGTTTGTCGATAACAGGCGGGGGCGCGAGAGAATAATTCCCCGCCAGCCTGGCCTTGAACTCATCCGGAATTCCGGGCAGGGCCTCGAAGCTTTCAGCGCCTTTCCTGTACAGGCAGTTGAAAACGCGGTCGGCTTTGGAGCCTTTTTCCCCGAGCGAGATAAGCGTCCCCGCGAGTTCCTGTCTTGTGAAATCCCTGAGATCCGGGTTTGTCATATTTGGTATCTATTATATAATAAGTGTAAAGTATGACCATTAAAGGGCAGGCGATCGGCTTTTTATATTTAAGCCTTCTGGCGGCGGGCGGGTGCGCGCCGCGCTATGAGGACGCCGTGGCGCTGGAGAAGCAGGGCCGGCTGCTGAAAGCCGCGCAAAAATACGAAGCCTTCTCTCTAGAGAAGCCTGAAGATCCAGCCGCGCCGAAGGCCCTTCTAGCGGCGGCGGGGATATACTCTTTGAGCCTCGGGCTCTGTTCGCAATCCAAGCCGCTGCTCGAGCGCCTCGCCCGGGACTACCCCTCCTTTAAGATGCCGGCGGAGGTTTTCAGGCGCATCTTCGTCTGCCCCGACTATTTTCCCGCCAGGCCCGGCCTTAAATGGGTATACGGCGACACCGAGACCCTGGGCCGGAACGCCAGGCAGGTGGTAGAGGTGGCTGACCGCACCGCCGGGGGCTCCGTGATAAAAAGCGTTTTTTACGCCGGCACCGAGCAGGTGAGCAGCCTGAGGAAAATTTACCGCTTCGACGGGATGAACTTTATAGAGAGACAGGGCGGCAAGGACACACTGATACTTAGTTATCCGGTGGCGGCCGGCAAGACCTGGGTCACCAGCGGCCCCGAGGGGCGCCTTGAATTCAGCGTCGAGAAGGAGGGGCTTAACGTGAAGGTCAAGGCGGGCGAATTTCCCAACTGTATAAAGCTGCGGCGCCGCGTGGCCGGGGCTTCCTCCTGGATCTACGAATACTACGCCCCGTGGACGGGAAAAATACTGACAGCGGTGGCCGGCCCGAAGTACGAGAACAAGGTCATGGAACTTTTAAGCTATGAAGAAAAAAAATAACGACGCCCCGCCGGCGGCTAACCAGGGGCTCTTCGGTGAGCTCCTCCCCCCGGCCCCCGCGAAGAAAAGCGGCCTGCTGTCCTTCTCCTATTCCAAGCTGTCGCTTTACGAGGAGTGCCCGCTCAAGTACAAGTTCAAGTACATAGACAAGATAAAGGAAGAGCCCAAGTATTATTTCGCTTTCGGCAACAGCGTCCATACGGCGCTGGAATTCCTCTACTCGGTGCAGGCGCCCCCCTTCCCCTCGCTGGAGGAAACGCTTGAGGCTTTCAGGCGCGACTGGGCCCGGAAATCCTATCTGGAAAAAGGATACCGCACACCGCAGAAGGCTGAGGACGACTGCCAGAAGGGCCTGGCTATGCTGAAGGCCTATTACGAGCATAACCGCTCCCGCTTCGCGCCGCCTTTCCTGGTGGAGTATTCCACCGACGTGGAAGTGGACGGCCTGCTGGTGCGCACCATCTCCGACCGCATAGAGCATCTGGGCGGCGGCGAGCTAGTGATAATAGACTACAAGACCGGGAAGGACGTGAAGCGGCAGCCGCTGCAGCTTTATATGTACCAGAAGATAAGCGAACTGGACCCGCGCCTGAAGGAAAAGCTCGCCGAGACCTACGGCCTGCGGGTGAGCGCCGTAAAGGTGCGCCAACTGCTTTATTACCATGTCCCTACCCTCAGGGAATATCCTTTCGAGCGGGCCGACGACAAAGAAATAGGAAGTTTCTGGGACCGCGTTCTCGGCGTGGCCGATTCTATAAAAGGCCTCAAATTCGACCCCACCCCCGGAGAGCGCCAGTGCGCCTGGTGCGACTTCAAGAGCCTGTGCCCGGCTTTCTTCGGCGGACACCCGCACCCGGCAGACCAGCTCCCGCCCGAAACCGAAAAGATAGAGGCCCTGGTGGACCGCTACGGCCTACTTAAGGAGAAAATTGACGGTCTGCAGTCTCAGCTTGACGAAGTCGGGGAAAGCCTGGGC
This sequence comes from uncultured Elusimicrobia bacterium, assembly GCA_947085555.1. GTDB lineage: Bacteria > Elusimicrobiota > Elusimicrobia > Elusimicrobiales > UBA9959 > UBA9959. Next base: position 3,781 of record CAMTWW010000080.1, read on the forward strand.
CGCGCCGCCAAAGACGGCGGAGAATACGCCGGCTCCCAGTACACGGCGCGGGTAAACAAGAATTCAAAGTGGGAATTCAGGGACCGGGAAGCCGTGGTAAGCGTACTCAATAAGTTCGAGCTCTACCAGAAA
>CAMTWW010000081.1:0-3252 GCA_947085555.1 uncultured Elusimicrobia bacterium
AGTGCCGGGTCATTGCTATCTTCCAGGAATAGGGGTATCGCATCCCGGTGCTCCTGACCCGGCAATACCATGGAAAAATGCGACTTATCCTCCTCAAACTTCAGGCTGAACGAACCCATGGACTCGAACATCTCCCTCGTTCGTCCATAACTTACGGCAACCGCCTCCGCCGACGGACAAGAGTGTTTGAGGCGTATGCACTCCTGGCACACCATATAGCATCTGGTTTGGCTGTCCACGCAGGAAAGGATTTTTCGGCATATCCCGGGCGGCAGGGCCGATTCGCACACCGGACACAGGTAGAGGGCCTTCGGCAAACGCACGGAGTCGAGCGGACCGAGGAGAAAGCTCCAGTGGGAAAATTCCTTCGGCGCCGGAGCGCAGGCCTGATGACGGATACGGAGCCCGAGGGCAATGCGTCTTTGGCAGTCCTCCAGCCGGGCAAGCCTGAAATCCGCGCCATGCGCCCTGAAATCATCCTGGAACCCATCCGTTGAATCGTAGGTTCTACCCAGGCACTGGAAGAGCCCGTCCCGCAAATCGTCCGAACAAAAGAGGGCGGCGTTCACCTTATCGCCGTCACCATGACGAACCGCGAGCGCCACGGAGATGAAATTGCGCCTTACCGAAAAGAAAAGCCCGCCATCCGGTATGGGAGCAGAGTAGATAGTTTGTAACAGCTGTTTACGCAACCTGGCCTGGCCCATGATTATGTCGCCCCTTTTTTTCACTCAACAGAAGTTTAGATTCATTTTCCCAGGCCACTCGCCAGTCAAAGGAGGATTTACGGGCCAGCCCCGCGAGTTCTTCCGCGGGCCGGCGTCATAATACTCTCCAACAATTCCAGAACAGGGCACCTCTGTTCATCTTCTTAAAAAATTACGGTCACAGCCCTCATATAATGATTATAGTATAATCGCGATATTTCCGTGGTGGGGATTATGGTGACACACAACTTATCTCCGACCCAAGGCCGGAAAATCACGAGATAAGTTGTGTGTCACCATATCCCCAATGGAGGGCTGTAAGGTCTGCGGACAATACTCCATTGACAAATAGACATTTGTCTGGTAGACTATAATCGGAGGTTGTATGAAAATGAAATCCGGACATAAAGCCGTTAAGATCTCATTCGCTATTCCACCCGCTGCTGCTGAGTGTGGCGAGTCATATGGGCGGCACAGGGCCGCAGACTATATCGCCGCGATACGCAATGGCATAGGCTATAAGCTTATACATTCCGTTCAGACTGAATACGATTTCTCGGACAAGCTCTTCGCTCATTTTATCGGGATAAGCGACAAGACTTTGTTCAGGCTGAAGAAGTCGGATGGGAAGCTTTCAGCGCTGTCGGCTGACAGGGTATACAGGCTGTGGAAGATACGCGTGTTGGCTGCTAAGGTGCTTGAGTCCTCGGAAAGTGCGCTGGCGTGGTTGCGCCGTCCTCAGCTCGGCCTTGGCGGTGCTGTACCGCTGGAGATTCTTGACACCGAGCCCGGCTACGAACAGGTGCAGCGGTTGCTCAACCAGATAGAGGCTGGGGTGTTGCCGTGATCTCTGTATGGCGTATATTGAAGGAAAAATACGCCGGAACGCCTTTTACCGGGGAGAGTGCCGCCTTATATCCTGGGCGCTGGAACAGCGATGGCGTAAAGATGGTTTATGCGGCTGGCTCGCTTTCTCTTTCCGCTCTTGAGCTGTTCGTACACCTACAGAACGACGGGATGGGGATAAGATTGGTCTATTTCAAAGTGGATATCCCCGGTAAAATAAAGATCGTTGAGATTGGGACCGGGGCGGTTCCCAAGGACTGGCGTAACTGTCCCGCCCCGGAAAGCACGCAAGTAATTGGTACGAACTGGGTTAACAGGAAAGATTCTTTAATCCTAAAGGTCCCGTCTGTCATAATTCCATCAGAGCACGACTATCTTATAAATCCGCTTCATCCTGATTTTTCTTCTCTAAAGATTCCTGACCCCATCGCGTTTTTCTTTGATCCGAGAATGTGGAAGTAAAAGCCCTCTGCGCCCGGTTGTTGCCGGGCACGCAAAACCCGCGCCAGGCAGGCAGCCCGGGAGCCGGCTCTCTTTTGCGATAAGCGGCGTAATAAATCCGCCCACTTTTCCGGCCCGCGCCGGTTTCTGCGTGTTTTTTATTTCCGGCGCAGGTGCCTGGCGGCGGATCTGGCCACTTCCAGGATGCCGGCGGTTTCGACGGCGTTTTTGTCGCGGATAAGCTGGGCGAACTGCCGCGTGGCCGCGTAAATTATGTCTTTTCCGGGGCCGGGCGCCGTTTTGAAGAGTTCAGCCACCGGCAGCCTCAGGGCTTCCGCCAGTTTCTGTATGGTTTCCAGGCTCGCCTTCCTGCCCTTGGTTTCGATATAAGCCAGGAAGCTGGTGCTTATTCCCGCCAGTTCGGCCAGCTTTTCCATGGTGAGCCCGGCGTGTTTGCGCTCCTCCCGTATCCTATCGCCTAAAATCGAATAAATATCTCCCTGCATTATACCTCCAGCAGCCCGGCCCGAGGAGGTGTATGCCTCCCGTAGGGCGCCCGCTATGCGGGCGGAAAGTTGCAGCTGCAACTTTCAGGTTAAATTGTAGAAGAGAAGCGTGCGCGGCTGACATAATATGCAGGCCAATATGACTATTGACCTATGGTTGTTGTCTGCTATAATATAAACGTATTGCCGGGGGTGAGGTTCCTGTTTTTTACTGCGCCGGGAGGAAAACATGAGTGCGGCTGTTCTTCTTTTATTTACCCTGCTTGCCGCCCCCACGCTGCAGGCAAAGGATATTCCCGCCGCTGCGGCTGAGAAGTCGGCTGCGGGGCCGGCGGCGCCGAAATCCGGCCCGGCGCAGAAAATAAACAACCCGGCCAGCCCGGAAAAGGCCGCAGCCTTTCCCTTAATAGTAAAGGCGGGAATAAGTAATCTTGTCCCCTTATCTTTAGTACGGAATTTCCGGACTGGGTTGACACGGAGCGGGATATCAGGGTTTAGACTTGTCGGGAAAAGGCGGAGGCTGTCATGTGTTCAGGAAAAATAGTCAGTCAACTAATCAACAACGTCCGCTTTTTTTCTCCGCCAGCGCCTTCAGGCCGGCGGCGCGCAGTTCCGGGCCCGGGGTGGCCGGCCAGCCGGGGGCCTCCACTGTCCCGTCGCGCCTCACCAGCGCTTTAATGCCGGGAGGAAGCTCCGGCCGTCCGGAAGCTATGACCGTGGCAAGGCAGAAAGGTTCGCCCTCCGTTATCAGC
>CAMTWW010000082.1:0-4452 GCA_947085555.1 uncultured Elusimicrobia bacterium
ACCGGCCTCGGGCTTTCCACCGTCTTTGGAATAATCAAACAAAGCGGCGGGGAAATAGCTGTGGAGAGCGGACCGGATAAAGGCACGACTTTCCTGATCTACCTGCCGCTTGCGGAAACCACAGAGCAGGTCAAGGACAAGGACAAGGCCGCCCTGGCAAAAGGCCGCGAGACCGTGCTCTTTGTTGAAGATGAAGAGAGCCTGCGCCGCCTGGGGACGCGCATTCTTGGTTTAGGCGGTTATACGGTGCTGACAGCCGCCAATGGGACTGAGGCGCTGGCGGTCCTTGAGCGGCATGGCAAACCCGTTGACCTGCTGCTGACGGACGTGGTAATGCCCGGCATGGACGGCCGCGAATTGGCGTTTGAGCTGGTGCGCCGCAAACTGGTTGAGCGGGTGCTCTACATGTCCGGCTATACGGATGACGCGATCCTAAAATACGGCGTGCTTGAACATGGGTTCTCCTTTATATACAAGCCCTTCACGGTTGACGCCGTGCTGCAGAAACTGCGCGAAGTCCTGGACGCCCCCGCCGACCAGGCAAGGGCGTAAGGGGAAAGGCCAGCCGCTCAGGCCGCTGTGCCGCATGCCCGGCATAAACGGCCGTCCGGAGATGGCGGCAACGGTATCCTGAAAAACACCACGCCGGTTTTTCAGCGGAATCATTTGGTAATCAGCGTCCCCTCTGGCCAACACGAGCTTCCGCTGCGCCCGACAACCGCCGGGGGGGGGGTGCTGTTGAAAATTCCAGAAATACGCCCCATCTTTTGGTATTATAGATAAAACAACGGCAAGCGAGCGATTTTTTCCGCGGATTTTTCGCAGCAGAAAGAAAAAGGCATGGGGCTGGCGACAACCGGCTTTATGTTTCCCGCAGATCCTGACCTCCGGAGGACATCTTAATCGCACCACAGGCAAATAGCGGCGGCGGCCCGTCTGCCGCCCCTCGGGAAAATGGTTACGGCGTACAGTACGCCGTAACCATTTTCCTGGGCGCTTTCCTGCTGTTCCAGGTCCAACCGCTGCTGGCAAAAGCCATCCTTCCCTGGTTCGGCGGCGCACCGGCCGTCTGGACCACCTGTATGCTGTTCTTCCAGGTTCTGCTGCTTGGCGGCTATGTCTACGCGCATCTTATAGTCACCAGGCTCGGTCCCCGCGCGCAGGTGTACGTGCACCTGACCATGCTGCTGGCCAGCCTGTTCTTCCTGAAGATCCTGCCTTCCGGCGCCTGGCGCCCTTCGGGCCAGGAGTCGCCGGCCTGGAGCATCCTCCTCATGCTTGGGGCTAATGTGGGCTTGCCGTATTTGGTTCTTTCGGCGACCAGCCCGCTAGCCCAGGCCTGGTTCCTAGGCGCCAACCGGGGCCGGTCCCCATACAGGCTCTACGCCCTGTCCAATGCAGGTTCCCTCCTGGCGCTGCTGAGCTATCCTTTTGTTTTTGAACCGCTGCTCACTCTGAAAACCCAGGCCGCGCTCTGGGCCGGGCTCTATATTTTATTCGTGCCGGCCTGCGGCTGGTGCGCTATTTCTTTTCTCCGTTCCGCGCCGGCCGCCGCGCGCGCGCCCGGCCCCACCGCGGCGGAAAAAACTCCCGGGCCCGGCTGGCTCTCCCGGAGTTTATGGTTCGCCCTCTCGGCCTGCGGGTCTGGGCTGCTGCTCGCTACCACCAACCAACTTACGCTGAACGTCTCCGTGGTCCCTTTCATGTGGATCCTGCCTTTCAGCCTGTATCTCCTCTCTTTCATTCTGTGTTTTGACGGTGAACGCTTTTATACGCGGCGCACCTGGCTTGTCTTCCTTGCCTGCGCCTGCGCCGGCGTCTGTTACTTGCTGTATTCTAGTATCTTGGTGCCCGCGCTCCTGCAGATAGCGATCTGTTCGCTTACGCTTTTCATCGCCTGCATGGTCTGCCACGGCGAATTGGCCGGGCATAAACCGCGGCCGGAATACCTGACCGGCTTCTATGTCCTGGTTTCCGCCGGCGGCGCTTTCGGAGGCGCGCTGGTAGCCGTGGCCGCGCCGCTCGTCTTCCGGGGACCTTGGGAATATCCGCTGTTCTGGCTGCTTGTTCCTTCCATTATGCTAGCGCTCACTCTGCGCGAAGGAAAAACGCCCATCTCCGTAAGCTACCGCGCCATGCGGCTTATCGCTCTAGTCCTATATCTCGTTTTCGCCGGCGCGCTTTACGGGTATTACAGGCTTGAAACCAGGTCCCTGCTGGTCATGGAGAGGAATTTCTACGGGACGCTGCAGGTGTATGAGTCGGACTATGGCGGCTCAAAGATACTAGTGCTGATGCACGGACAAATCAACCACGGGTTCCAGTTCGCAGAAGACGATCCGTGGCATAAAAAGCCCGTTTCGTACTATGGGGCCGCAAGCGGCATCGGAGTGGCGCTGCGGGCGCTGCGCAACCCCGCCGCGGCCGGGCGGCGGCCCCTCCGGATGGGGGGGGTCGGGTTGGGCGCGGGGGTGATAGCGGCGTGGACGCTTCCCGGCGACCGGCTGACTTTTTACGAGATCAATCCCCTTGTTCTCCGCCTGAGCGGGGAATATTTCACCTATCTCCGGGACGCGCGCGGCGGCGTGGAGACGGTCATGGGGGACGCGCGCCTCAGCCTGGAAAGGGAAGCCGCGGCCGCCGCGGCCCCGCTGGACCTGCTCGTGATCGACGCTTTTTCCAGCGACGCCATCCCGCTGCACCTGCTTACGCGCGAAGCTTTCGCGGTCTACTTCAAAAGGCTGCGCCCCGACGGCGTGCTGGCAGTGCACCTTTCCAACCTGTTCCTGGACCTGGAGCCTCTCGTCCGTGGCCTGGCGCTGGAGGCCGGGAAGAAAACGGTCTTGATAGATAACCCGGAGGACGAGGCCACGGGTTCCGAAGCAGCCACCTGGATGCTTATCACCGGAAATGAAAAATTCCTCGGCGACCCCCTTATCAAAGCCAGCGCCGCGCCCCTGCCGGCTGACCCGAAAACGCTTGTTTTTACCGACCAGTACAGCAACCTTTTCCGCCTGCTCAGGTAATAACCCGTCAGGCCGGGCGTCCGGAAAGCGCGCTTCCCCGAATTTTGACAAAGAAAAAATAATTGCATATAATTAATTACGGCACGTCAGTAAAGCTTCGAGTTTCCTAAGCGCAGTCACCCTATGCTCCTAGCCTACGCCTCCATCCTTATCCTCCTCGTAATAGCCGCACTTTTTGCCGGTGGAACCCTGTTCGCCTCCCACCTGGTCGGCCCCAAAGTCAAAGACACTTTCAAGCATACCGCCTACGAATGCGGGATGGAAGCGGTCGGCACTACCACCGTGCAGACCAATATCAGGTTCTATACATACGCGCTGCTTTTCGTCATCTTCGACGTGGAAGCCCTTTACCTCTTCCCCTGGGCAGTAGTGGTGCGCTCCATGGGCGGCGTGGCCCTTGTCGAGATGGCTATCTTCCTCGGTATCCTGTCGGCCGGCCTGGCCTATGCCTGGAAAATGGGTGCGCTGGAATGGGAATAGTACTCGACAACCTTTCAAAGATTGAGAACCTGCCCGGCGGCGGCATAGCGCTGGCTACCGCCGACGAACTCATTAACTGGGCGCGCACCTCCTCCGTCTGGCCCCTTACCTTCGGCCTGGCCTGCTGCGCCATAGAGATGATGGCCGCTTACGCTTCGCGCTTCGATTTCGAAAGGATGGGCGTTTTCCCCAGGCCCACTCCCCGGCAGGCGGACGTCATGTTCGTGGCCGGTACCGTCGCCAAAAAGATGGCGGACCCCATTATAAGGATATACAAGCAGATGCCGGAGCCCAAATTCGTCATCGCCATGGGCGGCTGCGCCAACTGCGGCGGGCCCTTCTACGATTCTTACGCCGTGGTGAAAGGCGTAGACAAGATAATTCCCGTGGACGTCTACCTGCCCGGCTGCCCGCCGAGGCCGGAAGCCCTCATGTACGCCGTGATCAAGCTGCAGGAGAAGATGAGGAAGATGACGGTGAAGGGCGGGCATGGCGCGACCCCCCTTCAGGAAACGGGCTCAAGGAAACTGGTTTAGCCGTCTGATGCGCATAGCGCTTGTTACGGCATGACCATAGGTCTAATATGACAGCGGAAGAAATTTTAATTAAACTGCAGGTCTCTTTCCCCGGCCTTGTGAAGTCCGAAGCGCCGGTGAAGGATTATCCCACTTGGACAGTTCCCGCCGAATCCGTCCGCGTGGTTTTCGAGCGGCTGCACTCCAAATTCTCTTTCGACTACCTCGACGTGGTGACCGCCACCGATTGGTCCGGCCCCGTCAGCCTTAAGGGCTATCCGCAAGACAGCGAGACAGCTGGACAGCGGGACAGCGAGACAGTTCTGGCTGCCCAGCCGTCCAGCCGTCCAGCTGTCCAGCCGACCGCCTCAGCCAAGGATGTTTTTGAAGTCGTCTACATCGTTACCGCGCTTTCGACAGGCATGCGGCTC
>CAMTWW010000083.1:0-5651 GCA_947085555.1 uncultured Elusimicrobia bacterium
ACTATGCCGGCAAATATTTTCATCTTAAATCCCGCGGCCGGGCACGGCCGGGCGGGCAAGGTCTGGGAGGCTTTAAGGGAGGCCGCGCTGCGCCTCCTGCCCGGTTCGGCCTGCGTCGTTACGGAAAAGCCGGGCCACGCTTCGGCCCTGGCGCTGGAGGCCGTCCTGGCCGGAACTTCGCGGCTCATAGCCGTGGGCGGCGACGGGACTTTCAGCGAAACTCTGGAAGGGCTGATGGCCGCCCCCGAACAGCTGCGGCGGAACGTCACGCTCGGCGCCATCCCGGCCGGCTCCGGCTGCGACCTGGCGCGGCATCTCGGCTATCCCTCCGGCAGGGAAGGACTTATAGAACTGCTGGCCCGCGGCAGGGCCCGCCCCCTGGACGTGGGCAGGATAAATTATACAGGCCTCGACGGGGCCCCCCGGGTCCGGCACTTCATCAATATAGCGGCTTTCGGCCTGGCTGGGGACGTGGCGCACCGTATCAAAGCCTCCGGCAAGCCCCTGGGCGGAACCCTCTCTTATTTCCTTTCTTCCCTGCTCGCGCTCCTTACCGCCAAAGCCAAAGCCGTGCGGCTGAAGGCCGACGGCAGGGACCTCTCGGGCCGCTACCATCTCGGCGTCCTCGCCAATACCTCGTCGATGGGCGGCGGCATGATGATCGCCCCCGGCACGAAGGACGACGACGGGCTCATGGACCTGGTCCTGGTCTCCGAGATGAGCCGCCTCTCCCTCCTCCGCAATTTCCCTTCCCTTTATAAAGGCACTCACCTCAATTCCCCCGGCATCACCCGCACCGGCCTGCGCCGGCTCGAGGCCGACTCCGACGAAACGGTCCACCTTAATATAGACGGCGAGGCCGACGGCAGGCTGCCCGCCGTGTTCGAAACCCTGCCCCGCGCGATAAACGTCATCGCCCCGCCGCCGAATGCATAAAAGAGAGTATTTCAATACCATAACCCATATTGTCGGCGCCGCGCTGGCCCTGGCCGGCCTCGTCGTGCTGGTGGTCTCGGCCTCGCTCAAAGGGGATGTCTGGCGGATAGTGAGCTTCAGCGTCTACGGGGCCACGCTGTTCCTTCTTTATTCGTCCTCGGCACTCTACCACGGCACCCAGGGGCGCGCAAAAAAAATCCTGCGCCTCGTGGACCACCAGGCCATCTACCTGCTGATAGCCGGAACCTATACTCCTTTCATGCTGGTGTCTCTGCGCGGGGTCTGGGGCTGGACCATGTTCGGCCTGGTCTGGGGGCTGGCCGCTTTCGGCATAGCGCTGGACGCCTTTCACAGAAGGGGGCCGCGCCTGGCGCAGCTTCTCATTTATCTCCTGATGGGCTGGATGATCATCGTTGTCATGGGGCCGCTTACGCGCGCCCTGCCCTTCCGGGGCGTGGCTTGGCTTATGATCGGCGGGCTGTTCTACACCTCGGGCGTGGTCTTCTATCTGATGGACGAGCGCTTCAAGCACTTCCATGGCATCTGGCATTTATTCGTCCTGGCCGGCAGCCTGTGCCATTATTTCGCCGTGCTTTTCTATATTTAACCGCAGGATTCAGGTTAGGGGGACTTCGGTTACCGAAAGGCCTTCGGCTTTGGCGGCGGCGGGGAGGGCGGCGTCCTTGGTGAGGATTATTATCTGCCAGCCGGTGCTCCTGAGGAAATTTCCGAGGAGTTTCAGCGCCAGGCGCTCCCGCTCGGGGTCCAAAGTATAGAAAGGCTCGTCCAGGACCAGCAGGGCCGGCGCCAGGCCCTCCGGCCCCAACCGCGAGCGCCGCGCTATGGTAAGCCGGGCGGCAAGCATGAACAGGTCGCGCATGCCCGAGGAAAGGTTCCTGACCGGCCGCGTGACGCCGGCGGCGTCGGTGACGGCGGCGCCGGCGGCTTCGAAGCCGCGGAACTCGGCGTGGGCCTCCGGTAGTATGGCCCGCAAAGTCCCCGTAACCTCTTTCCCTAAAGTCTCGAAAGCTATAGCCGAAGTTTCGGCCAGCTTTTTAAAAACCCCCGCGGCTATATTGTAGGCTTCGGCCTGCAGCTCCAGGTCCCTCAGCTCTTCCTTATCCAGCTCCAGTATCAGCTCGGCCTGGTTCAGGCGCTCCGGCAGGCCGCCCAGCCTGGCCCCTGATACGGCTCTGTTCGTTTCCAGCGCTGTATTCAGCTTGTTGAGGGCCGCCTCCAGGTCCCGCGCCTCGCCGTCGAGCGCCGCCAGTTCGTGGCTGAGGCGCGCCAGCCCGGAGTCGGCGCCCTGCGCCGGTTCCACACCGCGCCGCTCCAGTTCCCCGTTCTCGGCGAAAAGCTTGTCCTTGAATTCCTCCTCGCCGGCGCAGCCGCTGCCGCCGGCCAGGGCCAGTACGCGCTGCTCCCTGTCGTCGGCGCGGGCCGCCAGCTTTTTATATTCAGCCACCTTGGCCTGGTAATCGTCTTCGCCGAGGCAGCCGCGCGCCCTGAACCAGGCATCTATAGTGCGCTGCGCCTCATTTACGGTTTTCCTGAAACCCTCGCCGCTCCTGGCGGCTTCCGTCGCTAAAAGCGAAAGTACGCCCAGCTCGGCTGTTTTCTCCCCGGCGGCCCTGGCCACGGCATCGTGTTCGGCTTTCGGCTTGGCGAGGAAAGCCCTGGCCGTTTCAATGTCTTCGGCGGGGAAGGTTTCCTGCGATACGGCGGCCCATTCCGCGGCCAGGCCGGCCAGGAAAGCCTTTATCCTTTCAGGGGAATGCCCGGCCAAAGTTTCTTTGCTGGAAAGCCTGAGCCCGGCCCAGGCCGCCGCCGCCAGTATGGCCGCCGCCGCGCCGTAAGCCGCGTTATTCCGGCCTGAATAGGCCACTATCCCGGCCAGGAGCGCTCCACCGGCCCAGATACCGAAGCGCAAATTCCTGTTCGCGGTAAGCAGAACTTTTTCCGGCTCGGAGGCGAAAGTTCCCAGCTTAACGGACAGTGCCCCGGCTTTTTCTCCCTGGAGCTTCAGCGGCCCGGTCCTTTTGGCCAAATGAGCGGCGGCTTCGTCAGCCGCCGCCGCGGCCGCCCGCTTTTCGGAGAGGGCCGCTTCCGCCGCCGCCGCCTGCCTGCCCGCTTCCTGGTGGGCGGCCTGCAAAGCCCTGTATTCCGCCGTACCGTCGGAGGCGAAAACCTTCATGGCCGCCGCGGCTTCGCGCGCTTCCTTCAGTTCGCGCAGCGCCGTAAGGCCGGCCAGCACCACGGCGCAGCGCGCCGCGGCCGAAAGTTTATCCAGCGCTTCTTTCTTCGCCTTCAGTTCCGCGGTCCTGGCGGCCAGCTGCGCTTCCCTGCCTTTTTTTTCCGCCTCCAGGCGGGGGGCCTGCGCCGCGCCGGCCAGGACTACGGCGCGCTCGGCCCGGAGAGCGCCTATGGCCTGCTCATGGACGATTATCGCCTGGCCCAGCCGCCTGATATTGGCCTGCACCGAGCCCTTGCGGACGCTGGAGGCCTTGTCGGCCAGCCCGGCCGCCAGTAGTTCCGGGTTCAGCCCGGAGTTGAGCAAAGAGTTCTCGGCGGCCTGGGCCCAGGCCGAAGCGCCGCTATTGTCCGGGTGTTTCACGCCCAGCTCGCCGCCGCGTATGGCGAAGATCTCCATGAATTCATTATCGCCGAAAGCCAGCGGGGAGAAGCCCTCCTCCCAGACCAGCGAGGCTTTGCGCAGGGCTGAATAGCGGCCGGCCAGGTTCTTCCAGAGCGGGCGGCCTTCATGGCGGGACCCGGCGCAAAGGGAGTCGAACAGGGCGTCGAAAACAGTGGTCTTGCCGGCCTCATTGGGCCCGGTTATGATGGTGAAGGGGCCGAGGTCCAGCCCGGTCTTCCTGAACTTACCGAAATCCGGCAGCTCCAGACGCTTTATCATCTGCCCTCCACAAGGTGGGCGGCCAATTCCTGAAGCCCGTATTGCCGTGCAAGCAGCCAGCGCGCGTAGTCCGCGCCCTCGGCGTCCTCCGGTTCCAGCCTGGCCATTTCGGACAGGAAAGCTTTGGTGAGGCTGTTGGAGGAAAGAGCTGCAACCACGATGGTTTCCACTTCTATTATGACTAGTCTGGCTTTTTTCACCAGGCGCCCCCGCAGTATTTCGGCCGAGACTTTTGCCGCGTTCTCGTCCTCTACCACTCCGGTGAGCCTGACTTTCACCAGGTCCAGAGAGGCGGCGGCTTTCTCTATCTTCTCGGCGGAGGCCGGGTTCAATTCACCGGCCAGGTCCAGGGGTAAAGTATATTCTTTGAACAAGCCGGCCGACTTCAGTTCCGCGCTGCGCACGGTCACGGTTTCGCCGGCTTCTACGATGCAGGCCCGCCGCGGCCCGGCCTCGCGCTTATGCGCCCGCCAGACCCGCGCCGAGCCCGGATAGCAGGCCAAAGCCCCGCCCAGGTTCTCCTGCCGCCCCGCATGCACATGCCCGAGCGCGACATAGTCGGCGCCGAAATGAGCGAAAAGATCGTCGTCCATCACGCCGGCCCGGGAATCGGTCTCTTCGTCGGGGCCGGTATAGATCGTGGAATTGAGAGCATGCGCCACAATAATGCGCGGCGTACCGGCTTTCTTCGGCGGGACTTTCCAGTCCCGGTAGCCTTCATAGCTTTCGGCATGCGGAATGCAGATGAATTCCGCGCCGCCGGCTTCGCTGATAGAGAAAGGCTTCGTGGCCGCGAAGTGTATGGGCTCTAAATTGTAGGCTGAAAGGCCGGCGGTAGCGCCGCGGGCCTCATGATTGCCCGGAATATAAATCACCGGGCAGCCGGCTTCGGCCAGGGGCCGTAGTTTAAGGCAGACCTCGGAGCGCAGCGCCTCGAAATCCCCGAAAGAGTCGAAAAGGTCCCCGGCCAGGACCAAAGCGCCGGCTTTTTCCGACAGGGCCAGGGCTATGAGCTCGTCCAGCACCCCATAGCAGTAGCCTTTCTCTTCGCCGTCTTCCAGGTGCAGGTCGGCCGCGTGGATGATCTTCGCCACTTTCTCCTCCGCCGCCCGAGTAGTTACCATAGTTCTACCAATCCGTTGGCTTATAATCCTTCAGGAATTTGCCCCAGATATGTTCGCCGGTATTGAAGCCGGAGATGATGGGGTCCGTTATGCGCGCCGCCCCGTCCACTATGTCCAGCGGCGGGTGGAAGCGGTGCTCTTTAACCTTGCGCTCCGCGCTCCGCGCTGGGTCCTCGTCGGTCACCCAGCCAGTGTCCACCGCGTTCATATGTATGCCGCAGGACTGGTAATCGGCCGCCGAGGTGCGCGTCATCATATTGAGAGCGGCCTTGGCCATATTGGTGTGCGGATGTCGGGTGGTCTTGAACTTCCTGTAGAACTGCCCTTCCACGGCCGAGACGTTCACTATGTGCTTGTCGCGCCCGGGTATGCGGAGCATAAGGGGTTTCAGCCGGGCATTAATGATGAAAGGGGCGATGGCGTTCACCAGCTGCACTTCCAGCAGTTCCACGGCCGGAACATCGGCCATGAGCAGGCGCCAGGAATTGCTTTCGCGCAGGTCCACCTGCTGCAGGTCCTGGTCCAATTTGCCTTCCGGAAAAAGAGCTTTCTGCGCCGCGAGTTCATCGGGCAGGAGCGGGACCTGGGACATGGCCGCCGCATGGGTCAGGCCGGGGACGTCGGAAACGCCCTGGGCCAGCGGGATAGAAAGCTCGCGCCCGTCGGGAGTCCCGCCT
>CAMTWW010000084.1:0-6908 GCA_947085555.1 uncultured Elusimicrobia bacterium
CCTGCTGAATTCCCGAAGTTTAAGCCGGCGCCTCAGGCGTCACTATATGAACACGCCTGCGGCCCGCCGGACGATAACTGCCAGCTGGACCCACGGGTTGATTACGAAGCTGTAGAATCCGCCCCGGCCGACGACTGAATTAAACAACGTCCCGACTCCTGACACGCCCGGCAACAGCCGGGCGCGGGGGTTTTTAAAAATTTCAGAAACCCGCCCTGAGTTTTTGGACGTCTGATGGTAATATGAAAAGGGTGGCTTCCTTCCGGGAGGCTTAGTGGCGCTCTATGCGCAAAGCCTTTTTGGATATCAGATATCCTACGATATATGGTAGTAACGGGACGTAGCACAATAACTCAATTGTTTTACAGAGCCCCCCTGGCCGTAAGATAAGAGATCGCTCCCGAATTCCTCCCAAGCTCCCTTGCTGGTATTCCGCCGCTTATCCCTGCCTCTCTGGCAGGCGGCAATACCTTGCGCGCGCGTCAACAATGCGCCGTATCCGGCTGGGGCCTTTAATTTCCACAGCCGTTACCCCGGTTGTAGCTATTTTTCTACTTGACTAAGTATACCCTATGGGGTATACTGTTTAAGTATCGACTTGTATTTAAGTGGAAACAAGGTGTATTCAGCAAATTTAAACAGAATTATACCCGTTAAGGTATACTATGCAAAAAATAATAGTGTTTGTCAGAAATAAGCGAAAGGAACTCAACTTGACCCAGGAAGATTTGGCCAAACGAGCTGGTGTAGGGCTTAGATTCATCCGAGACTTAGAGCAAGGAAAAGAAGCACTGAAAACCGATACATTAAATAAGGTGCTGAAGTTGTTTGGTAAAACTTTAGGACCGGTTGATCTGTAATGGAATCTAAAAAAGCATTGGTCTACTACAACGGCAAAAAGGCGGGAGTGCTGCAAAAAAACGCTGCGGGCTATGTTTTTGAATACGACTCTGCATATGCGGCGACTCCCGGGGCCAAGCCTGTTAGTTTGACAATGCCGTTAAATAAAGGAAGATTTGAGGCCGCAAAACTTTTCCCATTCTTTGAAGGACTTTTGCCGGAAGGCTGGCTATTAAATATAACAAGTAAGACGCTGAAAATAGATAAAGATGATAAATTTGAATTACTTCTGCATATCGGCAAAGACACTATAGGCGCTATTTCAATAATCCCGGAAGAGGACATTAAATAATGAACTGTCTTTCCTGCCACAAGGAAACTAATTCTGCTGAGGCATATCACAATAAATGCTTAAAGGATCTTTTCGGCGTCAGTTATGCGCCGGAGATAACCTTTAGTGTCGCTGATTTGCCTGCAAGGGTGAGTCAGGCAGCCGGAAAAATGTCCATCTCAGGTGTGCAAATAAAGGCTTCAGTGAAACTTAACCCAAGCAATAAACAGCTGGAGATAGCTGCCGAGGGCGGAACGCACATCCTCAAGCCGGAGCCGACTGAATACCCGGAACTCCCTCAAAATGAGAACCTGGTCATGAATATGGCTCGTGAACTTAAGATGAAAGTCCCGCCGCATGGGCTGTTTAAAATGGCGGATGGTAAATTCTGTTATATAATAAAACGTTTTGACCGAATTCCCGGTGGGGCCAAAGTCCACAAAGAGGATATGGCTCAGCTTTTGTTGCTGTCTACAGATGCGAAATATTCAAGCTCTCTTGAAGCTGTAGGGAATGTTGTTAAGGCACATGCCGCAAATTCCTATTTGGAGTTGTTTGATTTCTTTCAGAGAGTGATCTTTAATTTCGCTGTCGGGAACGGCGATATGCATCTTAAAAACTGGTCTTTGCTTACTCCGGCAACCGGGGAAAATAGTCTAACCCCATGTTATGATTTTGTGGATTCTAAGATGTATCTCCCTAATGAGGATGATTCCGCATTGCCGATGGGGGGCAAGAAAAATAAATTGCGGCGCGAGGACTTTGAAAATTTTGCAAAATACCTGGGCTTAGACACTAAAGCTGCCACAAACGCTATAAATTCAATAGTCGAATTCGAGCCCGAATTCTTTTCTATGACTCACGCCTCTTTTTTGAGTTCACCCCGTCAGGATCAGTTATCTGAAATAATAGCGGAAAGAATACAAAGGCTCAAGGAATAAGCTGTTAAATTTTTACTGCGTGAAATATAGAAGGCTGTGAAAGACCCCCTAAAAAATCGGATCCTTCCCGCCTGATTACTTAGGGGGTTGAGGGATAACGGGACGTAGCACAATAACTCATTGTTTTACAGAGCCCCCCTGGCCGTAAGATAAGAGATCGCTCCCGAATTCCTCCCAAGCTCCCTTGCTAGTATTCCGCCGCTTATCCCTGCCTCTCTGGCCAGGCGGCAATACCTTGCGCGCGCGTCAACAATGCGCCGTATCCGGCTGGGGCCTTTAATTTCCACAGCCGTTACCCCGGTTGTAGCGCAAACCTCTTAACACATAGCCTTATATTTGAAGAGTATAGCAGGCCACCACGACAACCGCGTGTCGGGGTAAATATATCATCTGAAAGCTGTTTATTGAGATAGGCCTGTGGTTATTGAGTTATTGTGCAACGTCCCGTATTCCGGTGCGCAGCGCCAAAAGGGAATAATACCTGCCCGGGCGCAGTGTTTTGCGCGGCCCGGTGGACGGCACAGCGCTCTTCCTGTGTCGGTTTTCTGACAGGTCCGTCATCTTCTG
Source organism: uncultured Elusimicrobia bacterium (assembly GCA_947085555.1). Lineage (GTDB taxonomy): Bacteria > Elusimicrobiota > Elusimicrobia > Elusimicrobiales > UBA9959 > UBA9959. The sequence goes on from CAMTWW010000084.1 coordinate 2,680, forward strand.
GTCCTTTGTTCTCACTGGTTCAGCAGCTTCCCGTGCGGGGTGGATAAAATTATTATACAAATGCCGGGCAAAAGCAATACCGGTAATCAGCCCTCGTCCTCTTCGGGGATCCTGGTGAAGGCTATACGGAGGGGCACCAGGCCGGTGGATTCGTGGGTGGCGCCGTAGTGGAGGACGTCCTTGCCGAATTTCTCGTTTATCTGGTCGAGGGTCCTGGTTAATTGGCGGCGGCGCTGGTCCTCGAACAGGGAGGGGGAGTGGAAAGCTTCAGGCACAAGACCTGACATGGCCACGCCCACGGCATAGACCTGGCCGGAGGGCAGTTCCTTCCAAAGGGTTTTGATAGCGTGGATGAAAGCCGGAGTGTCCTGGGTTTCCATTAAGTTGCAGCGGGCCTGCCAGGCGCTCTGGCCGAGGAACCTGACATAAATATTAATTCCCGACGCGAAGAAGCCCTCTTTTCGCAGCCTCGTGGCCGCCTTATCCGTAAGTTTCTTCAGTATCCTCAGGGCGCCGGCCTTGTTGCGGAGTTCGGGCGGCAGAACATGGGAATGGCTGAGGGATCTCTGCTCTGTCTCTTTTATCTCCAGGTTCTCGCCGCGCAGAAGATGCCACATCTCCCCGCCGCAGATGCTGCCCCAGGCTTTGTTCATTTCCTCCGGGCTCAGCGAGAGCAGCTGCTTCATGGAAGTAATGCCGCTCCTGATCAGCCGCTCCTCGGTTTTCTTCCCGATGCCGGTGAGGTCCCGGAGCTTCAACTGGTAAAGGAGCTCCGGCAGATCGCAGGGTTGGATGACGGTAAAGCCGTCCGGCTTCTTCATGTCGGCGGCTATCTTGGCCAGATAGCGGTTGGGGCCCAGCCCGATGGAACATTTCAGCGAAGAGCCGACTTTCTCCTTGATAGCGGCCTTGATCCCGGCCGCCAGCTCGCCGGCCGCCTGCACATCCCGTTGGGAACCTGTCAGCCGGCAGGCCATTTCATCTATCGAGCAGACAGAATCCACAGGCACGCAGGATTCCACGGCCGCCACTATCTTATTGTGGTATCTGACATAGTTGGAATGGTCGCCCGCTATGAACTTCATCTTCGGGCAGAGCTTCTTCGCTTCACCCACCAGGGTCCCCGTCTTCACACCGAAAGCCTTCCCCTCGCAGCTGACGGCTATGCAGCAGGTGCTGTCCGCCATAACCGGAACCACGGCCACCGGCTTCCCGCGCAAAGAGGGGTCCATCTCCTGCTCCACCGAAGCGAAGTAGGAGTTCATGTCCAGGAAAAGCCAGCTCACCAGCAGGGCGGGGTCGGTGTTGTTCATTAACGTTCCAGGGGACGCTGATTCCTAATTCCTAATTTTAGAGGCCAGCAGCAGGCGGCCCTTTTCTATCAGCTTGGAGATCCCGCTCTGGTTTATCTTCAGTTCCGCCATTAATTCGGGGCCGGTAACTCCGGCCTGCTCACGGCATAAACAGCAATAGACAGCCCGTGCCCTAGCGGCGCTCCTTATGCGGCTGGGGCGAAGTATCTCCCCGCACGGCACCCCCGTAAGTCTGGAAGCCTCCTCAAGCAGTTCGGCCCGGCCCCTGCGTTGCCTCTCTCCTGCGCTTTGCGCCTTTTTCAGTATCTCTTCCACAATATCTATTATCTTGCCCCTGCGTTGGGGAATGTGCCAACGGCCGGCCGCCAGTTCGCGCATCATTTCCGAAGCCCTTTCCTCCATAGTCGCCATGTACCCGGACAACGCTCCCTGCCCGCCGCCGTAATGCTCCAGCAGGGCGGACTCGCACAGGATGCCGTCCGGCTCGCCGGTAACCAGCGCCCTGTGGCCGCTCCAGGGATAGTTTCCGAGGTCCCGCAGGTCTTTCGCCAGCCCCGCGCGCAGCGGGTTCAGATGTATGTACGGCACAACCTGCAGGAAATAGTCTTCCAGGCCGCAGATGATGGATTTATACCTGTTCTGGAACAGATGCCCGCACCGTTTGCGCCGTAGGTTGTAATTGACGGCGTAGCCAGTCAGCACGTGGTGCATGAGCTCGCTGAGCGGGCGCTCACCGCGGAGCAGCAGAAAGTGGAAGTGGTTCGGCATGAGGCACCAGGCCAGGCACTTCCCTCCGCACCGCTCCAGCCACGCCTGGAAACGTTTGAGGAAATCCGCATAATCCGCGTCGTCCGAGAATATCTCCCTCCGCTCTATCCCGCGGGACATTACGTGGTAATACTGTCCCGGAATGTCCAATCTGGCTTGTCTTGGCATAGTTCCCCCTTTGTCTATACCAATATCCTAGCAGACGAACCCGACAAGGGCCTGTCGCCTCCAAAATTAGGAATTAGGAATCAGCGTCCCCAATAAAGTGGTAAAATAAATCCTAAAGGTGGAAACTAAACACTATACAACCTATTTCCTCGGCGACGCCTGCCTTTGCTGGCAGCTGGGGGAAAAGATCGACCGCCTGACCTCGCTGCAGGTGCTCTACGTTTATCGCCAGCTCCGGAAGAACGAAGAACTGGCGGGCATGGGCGTGCACGACCTGGTGCCTTCATATACCGCTTTGGCCGTCCACGCCGGCCCGCTCTGCGACTGGGAGGCGGTGAAGCGCGTGGTGGACGGCTGCCTGGCCGCTATGCCGTCGGCCGAAGCCAAATTGCTGGTGCGGTCCGTGCGGCACGTGCTGCCGGTTTCCTACAAAGGCGAGGACCTGCAGCGCGTGGCTGACCACGCCGGGATAACCCCTGACGAGGTGATAAGGCGCCACACCGCCCCGGAATACCTGGTGGCCATGATAGGCTTCCGCCCGCACTTCCCGTATTTGCTGGGCCTGGACAGCAGCCTGGTCATGCCGCGGCTGGACTCACCGCGCCTGGCCGTGCCGGCCGGCGCAGTGGCCATAGGCGGTGAGCAGACCGGCGTCTACCCGGAGACCTCGCCCGGCGGCTGGAACATCCTGGGCCTGACCTCCCCGGAGCTGCTCTACGCCATAGAGCCCGGCGACACGGTGATCTTCACGAGGGCGGAAGAATGACGCTGATAAACTGCGACATCGGGGAGCGGGGCACCCTGCATGAAGGCGACCGCGCGCTGATGGAGTTCATCCATATCGCCAATATCGCCTGCGACGGGCATGCCGGCGACAAGGAGAGCGTGGCGGCCTTCCGCGCCCTGGCCGAGCAGCGCGGCGTACGCATAGCGGCGCACCTTTCCTATCCCGACAAACCCAATTTCGGCCGCGCCGGCATGGAGATCGCCGACGAGGAGTTGTTGGCCGCCCTGGACGCGCAGCTGGCGCTGCTGCCGGGGATAAAGCTGGTAAAGTTTCACGGCGCGCTTTACAACCAGGCCTGCCGCGACGCCCGCCTGGCGGAGTTGCTGGCCGGCTGGCTGAAGCAGGCCGGGGTCTCCGGCTTGCTGGCCCCGGCCGATTCCGAGCTGGGCGCCGCCGCGTACAAGCTGAACCTGGCCGTGCTGCGCGAGGCCTTCCTGGACCGCCGCTATTCTTACGACGGGACCGCCGGCCATCTGCGCCTGGTGTCCCGCGGGGCCGGCAACGCGGTAATAAAGGATGTGAGCGAAGCCCTGGCCCAGGCCGGCGAGATAGTCAGGCGCGGCAGGGTCAATGTCAGCGGCGATCCCGCCCGGCCGGCCTGGAAAGCGATCAAGGCCGACACCGTCTGTATACACTCGGATTCGCCGATAGCGCTGGAACTGGCCCGGAAGCTGCGCGCGGAGCTGGACCAGGCCGAAAAGGCAGCCGCGGCCTCCGGGGTAAGGGGCAATATACGCCTGGTCAAACCCGGTTTCTGCGGGACAGCCGGCCTGCCGGCTTACGGCAGGCAGCATATAGGCGTCTCGCCGGGCGGGGCGATGGACTGCTTCTCGCTGCGGCGCGGCAACCTCATGCTGGGCAACCCCGAAGGCAGCCCGGCACTGGAGATACTCGGGCCGCCGGAAATAGAGCTGCTGCTGCCGGGCTGTTTTGTGCTGACCGGCGCCAGCCAGGAGGCTTTCCTGCGACGCGGGAGCGGCAACCCCGCCGAGGTGGAGCATAGCCGGGTTTACGAGGCCGAAGCCGGCGACAGGCTTACTTTCGGCAATAAGCGCTACGGCCTGCACACCTATTTCTGTTTCAGGGGCCGCGAGGGCGGCGGTCCCGCGCCGCTTGAGGCTCTGCCTTTCTCCGCCGTCAGCGGCTGGGCGGACCCGCAGAAGCGCATCCGCGTGCTGCCCGGCCCGGAATAC
>CAMTWW010000085.1:0-1567 GCA_947085555.1 uncultured Elusimicrobia bacterium
AAGGGCGTTTATGCCCACCAGGGCGTCCAGGCCGGGGAAGCGCTTCATCAGGCCTTCCTTCTCCCTTTCCACGAGGCAGCCGGAGACCAGCACTTTGGAAAGTTTCCCCCGCGCCTTGAGCCGGAGCAGGCGCTTTATCTCGCCCTCGCTTTCCTCCACGGCGGAGCCGAGAAAGGCGCAGGTGTTTATGAGCGCCGCGTCCGCGCCTTCTTCCCCGGCGGTGAGTTCCCAGCCGGCGGCGGCCAGCTCGCCGGCCATCACTTCCGCGTCTGAAAGGTTCTTGGGGCAGCCCAGGGAAACAATGAAGAGTTTGGGCATAATTCAGGGGATCAGCGGACCGGAAGCCCGGAGAATTGAGGGATAAGGTGACACACAACTTAATTTTGAATTAAGTTGTGTGTCACCTTATCTCATTAGTGCTTTTCCAGGCGCTTTATCAGGACGAAGGTCGATACGCCTAAGATCATCATGGCGGCCATGAAAAGCGGGTAGGCCAGCCTGGGGTTGGTGATCCCGGTGATGGCGTACAGCTCGGACATCCCGCCGACCCCGGCGAAGAAGCTCGGTATGGCCACGGCTATAACTATGGCGTTGAGGTTCTTCATCAGGATATTGAGGTTATTGCTGACGATGGAAGCCCGGGCCCCGACCAGCGAGGAGAAGATGTTGGAATAGATCTCGGCCTGCCTGTAGCACTGGTTGTTCTCGATGATTATATCGTCGAGGAATTCCACGCTTTTCCGGGAGAGGCCGGCCTTCTCGGTATTGTGCTTCAGGCGGTCTATCACATAGGAATTGGCGTTTATGGCGTTCAGGTAATAGACCAGGCTCTTCTCCAGCGTGAAGAGGTTAAGGAGGTGGCGGTTCTCCATGGAATGGGTGATCTTGGTCTCTATCTCCTCGGCTATCATATTGATGACCTTGAGATGTTCCATGAAATGGAAGATGGAGTTGTAGATCAGCTTCAGGAAAACTTCGCGCACGCCGCTTACCCGCTTGAAATACTTGCCGGAGAACATGTTGATGTCCTCGGAAAGGGCCAGGATGAGCTTGTCCTTGAACAGGAACAGGCCCATCGTGGACACCTTGAACATGAAGTGGTCTTTGGAGGAGTAATTCTTGGGGCGCTTGAAGATGAGGGACAGGTGGTCCGGCTCGAACTCCATGCGGGCCGGCTCTTCGGGGTCGAAGGCGGAGGCGAAGTCGTGCTCGTCCAGCGCGAAATTCTCCGTCAGCCACTTCTTCTCGTCCTCGGTGGGGCTGACCACCACCCAGATGGCGGGGCTTTCTGCCTCGGCGGGCAGGATCTGGCGGTTCTCTATCTTAAATCTCTTTATCATCGGTAGCAGCTATTCCTCGCCTTTGGCCCCCGGCCCTTAATCGATTCTACTATTTCCGCGCGGCCTTAGTCTTTTTCGGGGCGTTCAGCTTAGCCGCTACCGCCGCTCCGATCTCCGAGAGATTATCCACCACCGCGGCGCCGGCCTTCCTCAGGGCTTCTACTTTGGAGGCGTGCGTGCCGGAGTTGCCTTCCACTATGGCGCCGGCATGGCCCATGCGGCGGCCG
>CAMTWW010000086.1:0-3888 GCA_947085555.1 uncultured Elusimicrobia bacterium
AGTAACTTCATAGAGCTCAGCCAGATCGCTATCAAGCATGACCCGATGTCCCCGTATAAGGAATATCTTCTTTTCAATTATCTCTAATGAAATAAGGTCTTTCATATTCGCCTCCTAATATTTACACCAATAGCATAGCAGACGAACCCGACAAGGGCGTGTCGTGGAAAAATTACCTTGAAAATTGCTTAGAGGGGCGGGCGGGGTGTGGGTTTGGCGGGCCTTCTCGGAGACCGGAACTTAGGTTGAGAATTAAATTCGTGACCGATACGCCAACCCACACCCACGGAAACGATATAGTGCTCAATATAGAAAAGTGCAGGAACCGATTCTTTGAGTTTTTCCAGCAATCCGTCATACCCCGCCTTTAGGCCTTATGCATATGGCCGCGGCGGGCCGGACGCGGGCGCGCGGCCAGCAGGAAGGCGGCCAGGCCCGCGATGAGGAAGCCCAGGCAGCCCTGGAAGCCGAGGAAGGAAACGATCTTCAGCCAGGCAAAGTCGGGATGGACAAAGCGCACCAGCCAGCCTGAGGCCTCGCCGAGCAGCGCCGTGAGAAAAGAGGCGCAGATGAACAGCTTCTTGAAGTTATCGGAGTAAGAGGAGAAAATCATCAGATGTGTGAGCAGGAGCACGACCACAGCCATAACCGGAAGATGGCTGTGGGTGACCTCAAGCATGGAGGCGGCGCTGCGGGGCTGGGAATACTCAGCCTCCGAGCCCAGATAATAGGACTGAACCGAGGAGGGCGAGAGCGACATCCGCGAGAAGTACATAAAGATGTTTGTGGCCCAGAGGCCGCCCAGGAAAAGGAGCGTCCAGAGAAGCGTCAGGCGCATTAAAGGATGCGCCTTGAAACTTTCCTCATTCATATATTTCATCTAGTACCCCCCCGTCGGCGTATCAATTTTTAAGTGCAGGACCGCGTGGACGGCAAGGATGCGCCGCACGCTGTCGGTGAGCGCCTGCGCCGTCAGAGTGGCGCCGGTGATATTGCGGATACCGCGCCGCACCATAAGGGTGCCGTCGTGCCGCCGGCCGGAGAACTGATTCAGCCAGCGGGGATTTGGAAGCCAGTCCTCCGGCTCCAGAAAGGCCAGCACCTCCACGAAGCGCACGGCGCCGTCGGACTCCACAACCACCATGATCGTCTCCGACATGGTCCGGACATTATGCGTCTCAAAGTAGGCATAACTTTCCGTGCCCGCCGAAGAGACGCCCACATAATAGGTCCAGACGCGGGAGGCCACCTTGACCCGGCCCGACTCACTGGCGCGCCTGACCTGCTCCTCGCTAAGGTAAGCTGTCCTGCGCTCCACCGCTGTACCAGGCTGGAAGGCCAGGGCCAGCGCCTGCTTCTGTGAGAGCAGCACTCTCGCGGATACAGGCGCGGCCAAAGCCAGGAGCAAAGCGGCGAGGATAGCGGTCATTCTAGAAGATGTAAGCCAGGCCCAGGTTGAACTGGTTCACGCCGGTGAGGGCCATGTTCCTGTTCCACTGGTGGTCGGCCTTCACCGCTACCTGCGGGATGGGCTTGTAGGTAAGGCCCAGGGTATACTCCGTGCGGCTATTGGACTGATCTCTGGAAAAACCAGCCGGGGTATCCAACTGCGTATTGTAGCGCTCATAGCGCAGGAACGGCGCCAGGTAATGATCGCTCTTCGTCAGCGAGAGGATATTAAACGCCCCTTCCACATATCCGCCGAAGAACCTGCTGCCCACGGAGTTTTTTTTGGCGTCGGTGATGATGCCCTGGGCGGAATTAACCGCGCCGGCGCTGCCGATTGTTCCGAGGGCATATAAGGCTTTCAGTTCCGCGCCGCCATACTCGGCCTGGAGATGGACCTCACGGAGTGTCACCGAAACGGAGCGGATGGTCGTCGTGCTCTGGTCGGCTTCTCCGGCATAGAGCGATGTCCCGACTGTCACTCCTTCACCGAGGGCAAGATCCACGCGGCCCACCCAGGCCAGATCCTCCGCATAGCTTCTGGCCGCTGAGGAGCGGCCGCTGCGCAGGGCGGTGGCGCCCGTGAAGCCGTTCACACCGTAGTCCTTAAAGGCCTGAAGCCCTGCAACAACGTAGGAACGATAGGACAAAATGCCCGCCTCACCGAAGACTCCGAGCCCGTTCTCGCGCCAGGTGGTGGGGATGATGTTACGCTCCACGCTTGGCCGCAGCACGCCGTGAAAGGTGGTGGGCTCGTGCATCTCATTGGTGATGCCCATAGGCATCAGGAGGGTACCGGCCCGGACGCCCAGGAGTTTGGAGAAGCGGAAGTCTATGGCGGCAAGCTCGACGGAGACCTCGCCGCGGCCGAGGCCGGTGCTGCCATGCTCAAATTCTATCTCCGAGTTGAACAGTATCCAGTCGTTGAACTTGTAACCGACATAGAGGATAGACCGCAGGGCATCCGCCTCGTCGCGCTTGCCGGCCGCTGAGCCGTTCTGCTTGCGTTTGGAAAAGTTCTGGTAGGTCAGTTCGCCGTAGCCGCCTATGGAAACCCTGTTTGGCTGGGCGCGGTAGATCTTGCTGGCGGCCGGGCCTAAACCCAGTTCTTCACCTTCCGCCCGGGGCTCCGCAGCCGCTTCACCAAGCTTTATGCGTTCCAGCTCAACCGCCAGCGCGTCTATTTTGCTCTCCAGTTCCAGTACCTTGTCCGGGGTCTGCGCCTGTGCCAGGATAGGCGCGGCCAGTCCCAGGGCGGCGATTAGTATTGCGTATTTCATTTGTTTCATTTATGTTCTCCTTTATAATAACGGCAAAGTGTACAGTCGCGAAAAGCGGGAGGAAGCCTACCCCCTGTGACATAAAGGGCCGTAGACCAGGCATCCGCCTCGGCGCCTGTTGGGGCAATGACGGTGGCGTCCGGCCCGCGGACGGGCCGTCCGGTCAGGGGTGAAAGGATGTGCCCGGGCCGCTCACTGTCCCCCGATGTGGAAACTGAAGCATCCCTGATGTAAAGGGGCCCGGCGGCGGACTCTACGGTCCAGGCGCCGAGGACCAAAATCTGCCCCCCGAAGTTTAAAAGGGCTTCAGAGACGCCATGTTCCTTGAGACGCCGGACAGCATGGTCCAGGGCCAGGCCCTTGCCGATACCGCCAAAGTCCAGCCGCAGGTCCGCTTTCATAAAGCGGACAGCGCGCCGGACCGGATCGAGCCGGACCAGGGCGAAGCCGCGAGGCTGAAGGGTGGGATCAAAAGCGCCTTCCGAGCGCCGGGCCAGGTCAAGGGCGGAGGTAACTGCCTCCCAAAGGCTTTCGGAGGCTAGAAACGGCGCCCGGGCCGCCTCCCTGTTCATGCGGGAAGCCTCGCTGTCTTCCTTATATAAGCTCAGCAGCCGGTCCCAGCGCTCAAGTTCCTCAAAAGCCGCCGTCACGCCTGAGCGTGCCCCCGGCCCGCGCGCCGTGATCTCGCAGACCGTACCCATGATATAGCGCGCCCGGGTAACGCCGGGCGCGGCGGCGGCCGGGGGGCCGGCGCCGAGACAGAGGGCGAGGAGAAGCGCGCGGCTATTAATTCCAATAATCATTATCATTTTGTGGCGAAAAAAATATTCAGCGTCTCCGGCAGTCCGCGCAAAGCCCGTATATTTCCAGCTTATGCCTTTGCGGAGCAAAGCCGTGCCTGGCCGCCAGCCTGCCCTGCAGGCGCTCTATTTCCGGGTCAACCGCCTCTATAAAGCGGCCGCAGGAGGTGCAGATAAGGTGGTCATGGTGGGCGCGGGCGCCGGCCGGCTCGTAGCGGGCTACGCCGTCGGCCGGGATGAACTCGGAGGCCTTGCCGCAGCCGCACAGGAATTTGAGGGTCCTGTAGACCGTAGCTATGCCTATGCGCGGCAGCCGCTTCCTGGCCGCCCGGTGGATCTCTTCGGCGCTTAAATGGCCGGGG
>CAMTWW010000087.1:0-2595 GCA_947085555.1 uncultured Elusimicrobia bacterium
CTCGCCTGCGGGACCTGCCTTAAAGTACGCGAAAGAGCCGGGAGCGAGGTCTGCCCGTTGTCCAGCATGAAAGACCTTTACGAACTTGTGAGGGACTCGGACCGCGTTGTAACGTTCTAACAGCATAAAGGTCCGCGACAGCGGCCTGTCCGAGGCCCTGGCATTACGGGATCCCCGCTTTAAAATCCCCGCCCGGCTGCTCGGTTCGCCGGCCGCATCCGCCTTTTTTTGTATTTTATAAATAGGATTTGTTATACTTTCGCTAAGCTCTGATGAAAAGACTATTGAATTCACGTTCTAAAAGTGCTCTTTTGATTAAAAGAGCCCTCAGCCCTCAGTAAGCGCTTGCCTTCGGCGGAGTCGCCCTGTATGAGAATATTTTTGGGCTTTATCGGACATTCTCCCGGGAGGCTGCTGTGCCGCATATCCTGAAGCTAAAAAAGATAGGGGATAAAGTATTCCTCGTGCTGTTCGTATATTTCGTCATCGTCGCGGCGGGGCTGCTGGTTTCCATGCAGGCGTCGCTCAGCCTGCGGGCCGTCACGCCCGCTATAGACACGGCGGGCCGGCAGCGCATGCTGTCGCAGCGGCTGCTGGCCCTGGCCTTACTGGCCGCCGCGGACACGGCCCATGCCCTTACGGACGGGCGGCGCGCCCTGGCGGAATTCGAGGAGGCGCTGGCCGCCCTCAGGAACGGCGGCGTCGCCAACGGCGCGCGCCTTTCCCCGCTTCCCCCCGCCCTCTCCGGCAGGCTGGACGCGCTCGAGGCCGCCTGGGGGCGTTTCAAGCCTGTCTGCCAGGCCGCGCTGGAAGGGTCCGCCCGGCCCGGCGCCGGCGCTTACCGGGGCCGGTTGGCCCTTCTGGACAAGGAAGGGGAGGCGCTGCTGGCGGCGGCGCAGGCCCTGACGGCGGACCTGCGGCGGCTCGCGCAGAAGCGCACACAAACGGCTTCTTTCATCCTGCTGGCCCTGGCCGCCGCGGCGGCGGCGCTGTTCCTGCTGACCTACCGGCTCCTGCGGCTGGAAATACTGCTTCCGATACAGGAATTGGCCGCCGCCGCGGCCGGCGGCGGGGATTTCGCCGATCCGCGCTGGCGCGGCAGGGAGGATGAACTGGGCCTCCTGGCAGGCGCCCTGGCCGGCATGAGCCGCGCCCAGGCGAGGGAGAGCGCCCAGCAGAAGATAACCGCGCAACTGCTGACGCTTGCCCTGACGATCGAGCCGCTGGATACTTTTCTGGGAAAGGCCCTGGAGGCGGTCGCAGCCCGGCCGTGGCTGTCGAAGGAGCGCAAAGGCGCCATCTTCCTGGCGGACGGCCTGCCGGGCACCCTGCGGCTGGCGGCGCAGCGCGGCCTGCCGGACTCCCTGCAGTCCGTGTGCGCCGTTGTGCCTTACGGGCGCTGCCTCTGCGGCCGGGCGGCCGAGCGCGGCGAGACCGTCCACGCCCCGGGGGTGGATGGCCGCCACGAGAACGTTTACGCCGGCATCGCCCCCCACGGCCATTACTGCGTCCCCATGAAGAGCGGCGGCGGGCTGGTGGGGGTGCTGAACCTCTACCTGGAACACGGCCATCCCTATCTTGAGGAGGAAGTTCTTCACCTGGAGAATATCGCCGGCTTGCTGGCGGCAATAGTGGAGAAGAAACAGGCCGGGACCGGGAACACCGTGCTGGCCGAGATAGTCCGGCAGGCGGCCGAACCCGTCATTATAACGGACACCGGCGGCCGGATAACCTTCGTCAACGAAGCCTTCGAGCGCGTGACCGGCTTCTCCGCCGCCGAGGCCGTCGGGAAAAAGGGCCTGCTCCGGAGCGGCGAGCACCCGCCTGAATTCTACGCGGAGATGTGGGACAGGCTGCGGGCGGGCGGGCCCTGGAAGGGCCGTCTGGTGAACAGGAGGAAGGACGGCGGCCGCTGTGTCATGAGCGCCAATATCTTCCCCCTCAAAAGCCCCAACGGGGCGATAACCGCGTACGCCTCCATCCAGACGGATATTACGGAAGCGGAAGAACAGGAGTCCCAGTTGAGGCAGGCGCAGAAGCTGGAGACCCTGGGCAGGCTGGCCGCCGGCGTGGCGCACGACTTCAACAACATCATCGGCGCCATAAGCGGCTATGTTACGTTCCTCGCCCCGTCGGTGAAAGGCAACGCGCAGGCGGAAGGCGATCTGGCGGAGATAGGGAAAGCCGTGGAAAAAGCCGCCGGGCTCTCGCGCCAGCTCCTGGATTTCAGCCGCAAGCGCAAGACGGTCTTCCGCGAGCTGGACCTGAAAGCCGCCGTGCTCGGCAACGAAAAGCTTCTGAAGACCCTGCTGGGCGGCCGCGTCATACTGGAAGTCGCCTGCGGGGACGCCGCCCCGGTGAAGGCGGACCGGGGGCAGTTCGAGCAGGTGCTGGTAAATCTCACGGTGAACGCGCGCGACGCCATGCCCGCAGGCGGGAAGGTTGAAATAAAAGTGCTGCCGCACACCGTCTCCGCGCCGGTGCCGACGCCTCTGGGCGTGATGCCGCCTGGCGAATACGCCGTTCTTTCGGTGCGCGACGGGGGCCAGGGCATGGACGCAGAAACCCTGTCCCGGATATTCGAGCCGTTCTTCA
>CAMTWW010000088.1:0-4685 GCA_947085555.1 uncultured Elusimicrobia bacterium
ATAATCATTTTATCAGCCATAATAGGCAGTATTATATATTTTTACCTACTATGTATTAAATATTAGGAAATATACTTTATATAATCAAGAAAAATATCATCTCTAGAAATAGCAAAAGCCCTCAAGGCTCCCTATAATCCGCCGCCAGTCCGTTAAAATAGCGCACAACGTCGCGGTGGGTCACCGTGTGGCCTATGGCCCTGCCGTAACAGGCGCTATGCGCTTCAGACGGCCAACGGCCCCCCCGCCTGTATCTGCTCCTGGAAGATCTTCACCACGCTGCCGGAACTCCCCAGCACATTTCCGAACCGCACCGACATGAACCTGGTGGCGCTCTTGCCGGAAAGCGAGCGGATAACCATCTCCCCCAGCCGCTTCGAAGCCCCCATAACGCTGGTAGGCCGCACGGCCTTATCCGTGGAGATGAACAGGAAGCGCTCCACATTGTAGGCGGCGGCTGTCTTAGCCAGGATGTAGGCGCCCAGGGTATTGTTCTTAACAGCCTCCTGCGGGTTGTCCTCCATAAGCGCCACATGCTTATGCGCGGCCGCGTGCAGCACCCAGGCCGGCTTATGCGTTTCAAAAAGATTCTTTAAAAGGCTCTCGTCCCGCACGTCGCCCGGCACGGAGACTATATGCCCGGCATAACCCTTCTCGCGCAGCTCCTTGTCTATATAGAACAGCGCGGTATTGTGGTTTTCCAGCAGCACCACTTTCTTAGGCGCAAGCGCCAGCGCCTGCCGGCACAGCTCGCCGCCAATAGTGCCGCCGGCCCCGGTAACCAGCAGGGTCTTCCCCTTCACGCCGGCCTTCACCAACCCCATATTTATATCCACAATGCGGCGGTGCATCAGGTCGCTGACGTCAATCTTGCGTATATCCGGCGCCAAACGGGTTTTGCTTATAAGCTCGTTCATGGTGGGCAGCGTCTTGAACTCCACCTTGCGCGCTATGCCGGAAGCCGCGTAAACCTGCATCAGATCCGTTATCAATTTGCCGCGGCTGTGGTTCACCGCCACCAGCACCTCGTCAATTTCCTTATCCTCAACAATTTTAGCTATCTTATCCCGGCCGCCAAGCACCGGTACGCCGTGTATACTGCGGCCATGCTTTAAAGCGTTATCGTCCAGAAAACAAACCACCCTGCGGGCAGCCCCTTTGGAGCGCTGCAGATCCCTGAGGACCGCCTCGCCCAGGTCTCCCGCGCCGTAGATAAGCATAAGGGACTGGCTCTGAGGTTTCTCGCTGTAGCGCAGGTGGCGGGTCATCCTTATGGCGAACCGAATGCCGCCAACAAAAATAAAGCCAATAAACGGACTAATAACCAAGATAGAACGCGGAAAATCACCATGCTTCATAAACAGCACAATTGCCATAATCACTACCTGGCTTGCCAATATGCCTTTAAAAATAGCCGTAAGATCGGCCATGCTGGCATAGCGCCAGATACCGTTGTAAAGGCCGAAGTAATAGAAAGCCGCCAGCCGTAAAATTAAAACTACCGGCAGCGTATACAAAAAATTATAAATCTGCTCCGGGGGCAGGGTAAAATCAAACCTTAAGATAAAGGCCAGGAAATAAGCCGAAGAGATAGCGACGGCGTCCAAAACCAGCACGAGAAGCCTGCCATGTTTTTCCAGGTGTTTCTGCATATAAACAGTATCCCAAAAAAGCCTGAGAGAAGGCAATGTAACATCCGTTACAGTACCCGAATTCCCTAAATGCCAACTTATATCCCCTCGTGTATTTCCTCCGCAGGCGGACGAGAGTTCAGCTCAGACATCAGCATTACAACTCCCAGACCTAAAACAATCAGGATAAAAGCGCTCAAAAGCGCGTACTTAACATTTTTACTCATCCTAAACCTGCGCGCCTTTACATACTTTACGTAAGTCTTCCCGTCCTTCTGCACAACGCCTACGCGCTCTTTTTTATATTTAATTTTACTAAGAAAATCGGAGGCCATTGTGTTCAACCCTTCCTATGCCACTGCCAGGCGTGGGTGATTATGGTTTCAAGCGCCGCGTATTTCGGCGTCCAACCCAGCACCTTGCGCGCCTTAGAAGAGGAAGCCACCAGCACTGCAGGGTCCCCTGCACGGCGCGGGGCCATCACCGTTATGATTTTTCTCCCTGTAATCTTCTCCGCTACACTAATAACCTCACGCACACTGAAACCCTTGCCATTGCCCAGGTTAAAACCGCCGCTTTTTCCGCCTTTCTCAAGGTATTTCAGCGCCAGTAGGTGGGCCTGCGCCAGGTCCATTACATGGATATAGTCCCGCAGACAGGTTCCGTCCGGGGTCTTGTAATCCCCACCAAAAACCTTCAAACCCTTACCGCGCCCCGCCGCCGCGTCCAGCGCTAACGGGATTAAATGTGTTTCAGGGTCATGTAACTCGCCGGTTTCCCCATCAGGATCCGCGCCAGCAGCATTAAAGTAGCGTAGCGCGATATGTTTAATGCCGTAGGCCTCTCCGTAATCAGCCATAGCCTGCTCCATCATCAGTTTGGTGCGCCCATACGGGTTAATGGGATTCTGCGGGTGAATCTCGGTCAGCGGCACTTTTACCGGCTCGCCATAGGTCGCCGCGCTGGAGGAAAAGATAAGGTTCTTAACCCCGGCCGCGCGCATTGCGTCCAGCAAATTAAGGGTGTTAGCCACATTATTGCGGTAGTATTTAGCGGGATCCGCCATGGACTCGCCTACGGCCGCGAAGGCCGCAAAGTGCATAACTGCCGAAACACGGTATTTATTAAAACAACGCGCCAAGTCAGCGGGCTTCCCAAGGTCACCTTTAAAGAACTCACCCCATCGCGCCAGCCGCCTGTGCCCTGTACATAGGTTATCAAAAACCACAGTCTTATACCCGGATGCATTAAGCACCTTATTGGTATGCGATCCGATATACCCTGCCCCGCCGACAATAAGTATATTTTTCATATCAGGTCCAGTTAATGCTTAACGCCTTTCCCTATCACCGCCTGCATAGCGGTCATAGCCAGAATTTTAAGATCAAAAACAAAAGAATGATGATTTAGATAATACTTATCATATTCAACCTTAACTGGAATAGCTAAATCATCCCGGCCGTTCACCTGGGCCCAGCCGGTAAGCCCAGGCAGAATCCGGGACACACCTTTAGCGGTGCGCAGGGTTATTAGATCATGCTGATTAAATAAGGCCGGCCTTGGCCCAACAAAACTCATATCTCCGCATAGAATGCTTAATAATTGAGGAAGCTCGTCAAGGCTGGTTCTGCGTAGAAAGCCGCCTATGGGCGTTAAATACCTATTCGGTTCCGTCATAAGGTGCGTGGCCAATTGCGGGGTATCCACCAGCATGGTGCGAAACTTCGGCATTTTGAATATCTTGTTATCCCGCCCCACGCGGTCAGACCAGAACAACGCCGGCCCCTTGGACGTCAGGCGTATGATCGCCGCCATGAGCAACAACGGCACAAAAAGAAGCATCAACGCAAAAAAGGCGATGCAGAAATCAAAAATATTTTTCAATATATCCCTCATCACTCAACCGCTGCCTCTGGAGCATTCATTTGTTCATCTCAAGCTTCGCAGCGAACAATTTATTCAAGAGCATGCGGAAAGTATTGCTAGCGGGAATACCTTCCGGGATGTGTAAACCTTTGCCACCCGGCACATATATGGCGGTGAAGATGCTGTGCGCACCGGGCCTGTCCATCCTGGCGCCATGATCAGCCTGCACCACTATCACAGGTTCAGGGCCGCCGGCGCCCACCTTGCTTTCAACCAGCTCCTTTACCTTGGTAGTTATGAAGGCATGCTGGTCCGCATATAACTGTTCCGGGGTTTTGCCCGTGGCGGCCGTATTCACCCCCACTTTCTCACCATTCGGCCCGAACACATACGGGGTATGCGGGCAGATTATATGGGCGAAGACGAACTTGGGGGCAGGGCCGCCCACCGGCATGGCGCGCAAGGCGGCAAAGGCATCCAGCACGGAGGCGCGGTGAAAATACCGATTAACAAACACAAAACGCAACAAACTGGAATTCGCGATAATGGCGGAGACCTCATTAGTGAATTGGAAGCCGTAAGTATTAATATTTTTTTTAGCGTGGCGGTTATACCGTGTGTATGAGAACCAGGAGCCGATATTGGTAAACTGGTAGCCCAACCCGTTCAAAGCCGCAACCAGCGCGTTTTCCCTTATTTTAAACATCTGCTTCTCGCTTCGGTATTCGCGTAAATTCACGCTCTCCAGTATGCTTTCTGAAAAACTGGAATAAACCTCCGCAAACCCGCTGCTGACCGCAATAGTCATGTTCAGTCGGGCATCTATAACTATGTTGGTAGCCACTGACCGAGAATACAATTCCCCCACAGCGAAGCCTTTTTGTTTCAAATACGAGACAAAAGGCGACTGGTCCGCTTTAAATTTGGCCTTCATCTGTGAAGGAGAGGCATACTCGTCGAGTATTACGTAATAGATATCGGGAAGGGCACTCTCCCCCTTCTGCAGCCTTATACCCGACTCATCCCAATGAGCTTTAGCGTGTAAGTATCCCCGGTACTGGGCGATAACCGAGAACAGGTTGAAGGCGAGAAGCGCCGCCGCAAGCACCACATAAAACTGGGTAAGGCGCACCACAGAAGTTTCATGCACGCGGCGGACTTTCCAGACATAGGCCAGGAACACGATCA